>DATFJT010000127.1:0-6803 GCA_035269065.1 Saprospiraceae bacterium
GCGACCATTGCGGTGCGTGCTCAAAACCAGCAGATCAGACTCAATGGACAACTGTTGGATCCGGGAGAATATTCCCTGGATGATTTAGTGTCCGGCGAAAATCAAACCCTGGTCATAGAAGGTGAATTCTGCGGCAGAGAAACCCTTGAATGGAGTCATGAGTGCCCTTGTGTAGAACCTAACATTTCCGCTTCGCCCACTCTTTTGTGCGAAGGAGAAAGCTTTCCGATACCCTATCCTGATAACATTCCAGAAAATTGGATTGCTGAGTTCATTCTCCAAAATGAAGACGGAAATATTGTACTGGAAAACGGGTCGAATGGTGCGGAAACACTGACTTATAGACAAGATTGGCTTGGTGAACCCATGCGGCTTTATTATCGAATGGGTCCCGACCAGGGCGATGGAACCGTTGCAAAAACCTATGATTGTTATGAGCAGTTAAGCGAAGCTATAGAATTGCAATGGTACGAGATGCCCATGCCCGTTATAGAATACCTTGAAAGCCAGGGACGGGTAGAATTGACAGCAAGCCATGATGGCCTGACTTCTATCGATTACCAGCTCAGATGGCATACGATTGAAAATGGGATCCGGAAATTCATTCACGGCCAAGAAGTATTGGAATTGGAAGCGAGAGGACAAGTAGTTTTGTTAGAGATGATCCACGAACAGACAGGATGTTCCGGGGAAACTGAAATTACGTTAGAGGATTTCAGCGGTATCCGCCCCATTTCAGAGGGCTGGTTTATCCCCAACAGCTTCAGCCCCAACAACGACGGCCTGAATGATCGGCTTGAAATTCATCGAACCAATCCCACAGCAGGTATGCCCGTCCGATTTTCAGTCTACAACCGCTTTGGACAAATGGTCTACGATACCAAAGAATTCAGTCCAAGAGACAAAATGGTGCTTTGGGATGGATTGGTGGATGGTCGGCCTTTGAATCCCCAGGTCCTGGTATGGAAACTGGAAATTCAGGATAATGGCATCGTCCAGTATGCCGTGGGAGATTTAACCCTTTTCAAATGATGACTTCGCGGATTTAGTTTCCTTCTAAGCTTCCAGGATAGAGACTATCAGGCGGCTCAGCTATCAAACGAAAACTGGAGCAGGCAACACCTGAGGATGAAGAGCTTAGATCTCTGAGAATTATAAGAGAGGGTAGAACAAATCTACATGAAAGGACTGTTTTCAGCATTCCGGTTCTCCATGCGAGTAAATGTGTTATTGCAATATTACGATCCGGGGTATTGGTAGTCAAGAGCTTATGAGAATTCAAATGAAAAAGCAGGTAGCACGGTTTTCAAATCTTGGAAGTGCTCATGCAATAGCACGATAGAGGGATACCGATAAATATTGGCAAGTCTTTTCATGTATTGTTGCAATATGACCACAGGTGTCATTGGTAACCGGGCATGTAATTAATACAACAGAATGCCCCTTCGAGAACTAAAATTGTGCAAGGTACTCATGGGTCATCTTAATGCTCATGGAGCCCTCCCCAACGGCAGAGGCTACCCGATTCATTGCACCTGCACGAACATCCCCTACAGCGAATACTCCCGGTATACTGGCTTCAAGGCTCATTGGTTCTCTCGTATATGACCAGCGCTTGACGTACTCAGGGTGATTGGCCACGTCTTTTCCTGTCAGTATGAATCCTTTACGGTCCCGCAGTAGCAAGTCTTCTATCCAACCGGTATTGGGCCGAGTGCCGATAAAGACGAAAACCGCATCACATTCTTCCCGGTAGCTTTCATGGCTTTGATTGTTCAGTAAATAGAGTTCGTTACAGTCTGATCCTTCCCCTACTTCAGTAATTTCTGTGTTGCCCCTGACTTCTATGTTGTCAATCTGATCGATTTGATCAATCAGGTACTGACTCATACTACTGCTGAGGTCCGGTTTTCTGATCAGAATGCAGACGGAGGAGGCAAAATTGGACAAGTAGACAGCTCCCTGGCCCGCGCTGTTGCCTCCGCCGACAATGAATACCTTCTTGTCCTCAAGAGCCGATGCCTCGGTCGTGGCTGCACCATAGTAGACGGATGCGCCCGTGCGTTCGTCCATGCCCCTGGCCGGATGCTTTCGATAAGTCATTCCTGTTGATAGAACGACCGCCTTGGTCCGGATTTTCTTTCCGTCTTTCAGATGGAGAATTTTATAGTCCCCTTCTATCTCCAATTGCTCAATTTCAGCAGGGGAGATGAATTCTACTCCAAATTTTTTGGCTTGTGCCAGGGCACGTCTACTGAGTTCAGAACCGCTGATGCCATTGGGAAAGCCAAGATAATTTTCGATTCTCGAAGAAGTGCCCGCCTGACCTCCGGGAGCCATTTTCTCAATAACTGCCGTTTTGAGGCCCTCAGATCCCCCATAGACAGCGGCAGCCAGTCCGGCCGGACCGGCCCCCACGATAACAACATCGTACAATTCGAATTGCGCAGCAGTCGATAGGCCTACCTTTCCGGCAATATCATGAATGCTTGCCTTTTTTAGGATCTCCCCGCTTTCCAGAATGACAACGGGAAAATCATTGGAGTCGAGGGCATTGATTTCAATTAGTTGATTGGTTTCAAGATCACTGCCAGAAGCATCCATGAACCGATAAGGAATCAGGTTTCCGGAGAGAAATTCCTTGATCTTGTGTGTCTCGGGATTGTTGGGATACGCAATGACCCGCATACCCCGGAAAAGCAGTCTGCGCTGGGCCTGATATTCGTCCAACAACTCATCTGTAATGGGAAACAACTTCTCTTCTGGCGGATTCCATGGTTTGGAGAGATAATAATCCAGTTGGACCTCATTGATGGCAGCAATGGCTGCATCTACTTCTGAATAAGCGGTTAGGAGCGCCCGCTTGGCCAAAGGAAACAATCGCTTGGCCTGTTTCAAAAACTCAACCCCATTCATGCTGGGCATACGCTGGTCCGATAAAAATAGCGCCACATCTTCGCCTTTATTCTTGATTTGAGGCAAAGCTTCAAGGGCCTCCTGCGCGGATGAGGCTGCCATGATGCGAAAATCCTTTCGGTACTTGTATCTCAAGTCGGCCTTTATAGATTTTAGTACCTGAGGGTCATCGTCTATCGCAAATATGATTGGTTTCTTTTTGGTCATCGAACTATTCTTTTCATTCAATTAAAAACTTCGCTGTAAAAAGCGTTTTGCCGGGCTCCGAAGAAACATAGATATTCCCCCGGTGTCGACGTATAATCTTTTTGACAATATCGAGGCCTATTCCCGTACCCTCCCCCTGTGATTTGGTGGTGAAAAATGGCTCCCAGATGCGATTGAGGATTTCCTCAGGAATGCCTTTGCCATTGTCTTCAATGTCCACACACACTTGCTGCGACTGGTAGTAAGTCCGAAGCATCAGATTTCCCTTATCCGGCAATGCGTCGATGGCATTGTCCAATAAATTAGTCCACACCTGATTGAGCTCTCCTGGATGGGCTTGAATCTTGGGTAAATCCGGGGCCAAGTCCTTGATTACCCGGATATCCTTTTGTTTCATTTTGTGGTTGAGAATTCGCAAGGTACTCGTCAAACCTTCATTGAGGGAAATGGTCGCTTTTCCTATTCCCTGGTCCATATGGGAATAGTTTTTAATAGAGGCAATCAAGTCGGATACCCTGCCGCTGGCATCTCGTATATCATTGACCAATTGCTCTACAGTTAATCGGTCATCAAACCAGCCTAAAACTGCACGCATGCGCTCAGAGGATTTCAACACCGCGTGCATTTTCTCCAAATCTTCCACTCGAAAATCAAAATCCACCAATATGTCCAGAAATTCCTCTTCCTCGATATCGTGGTCAAGTAACCAGTCACTTAGTTCGTCGAAGCGCTCCTCCCGCTCCATCAAGCCCAATTCAATACCCTCTAACCGGCATTGATTCATTCTTGTAAACATAATTTCATTGATGGCATCCGTTTCCTCCTCGGTAACATTCAAGCGCATGACTGCCTTGAATTTTTCCGGGGTCTCAGTGAGTTTTGTGTGAAGGGTTTCTGCAGAGCGCACAATGGCAGATGCAGGATTATTCAACTCGTGCGCCAGGCCGGCACTTAACTTTCCCAACGCCTTCAATTTTTCATCCTGGAATTGGTTTTGGCTGACATCGCGGATACGATCACTCATCACAGCCACGAGCGCTTGCGTAAGCGTATAACTTTGAGCCACCATCTCGGTGAATTTACTGCGATGAAGTGCCAACAATTCAGATTTTTCTGTGAAACGACCAAAAGCATTCGCTCCCTTTGAGCGCGAGAAAGGCAGATGGCCCGTAATGTCTCCGGGATGGTATAAAAAAATATCCAATCTGCCTTCCGGAGTATCTGCATAGATTTCCATTTCCCCGGATAAAAAGACAATAAGATAATCCACGGGTTCTCCTGGTTTCATCCAGTAATCACCTTCCTTGAATTCCAATATTTCAGAATGCTCAACAAACCATTCCAGTCCGCTTTCTTTCACTTGTGAGAAAGTCGGTAATTCTTTGAGAAAAGCTTTGATGTCCTTTTTGTCCATAGTGGAAACTTTACTAAAAATAGAAAATAGGTGCCTTTATCGAATGATCTATTTGTGCTTTGTTCCCGACTTGTCTTAGATTTGTCAAAACACGCAATTCATTCTTATGGTCAAACGATTAATTTCTGATAAGAAAGGAAAATTCTACATCGAAAAAGATGGAGAGATCAAAGCAGAAATGCATTATACTAAAGCAGGAGAAAAGCGATTGATCATTGACCACACCGAGGTCGATGGGGATTTGAGGGGCCAGGGTGCCGGGAAAAAGATGCTATTAGAGTTGGTTAAGTATGCAAGAGAAAACGATTTTCTTATCCGACCTATGTGTAAGTATGCAAAGTATGAATTTCAAAAGGATGAAAGCATTCAGGATGTATTGAAAAAATGACCTGAGCGTCTTCATTTCATCAAAGTCCACTTGCAGGAATCAATAATTTGCCCCTGAAAATCATACCATCGCACCCAGGCTACAGAAATGGAGTCTTTGTCATCAAACTTGCCATGCACTTCACCGCGGACGTAGTTGTCTCCCATGGAGCAGAAATGTACAAATCCACTTGGCCAGGAGGAATCAAAAATTCCAGGTGAAACATCTGTACTGTCTCTGTAATAATCAGGCATTATTTCAGGGCTTCCCCATTCATCTCCTTCATTGTCCAATGGCCGGTAATAAGGTTGAGCCAATCCGGTGCGACCTGCCATGAGTTGAAAATGGGTATTGGCTGTATCAGTAAGCAAGCGACCTATTCTGTCATCAAAAGTAATGACAATACTATCTCGATCATAAGTAGCATCTGTGCAATTACATTCCGAAAGTAACAAATAAGAAAAACCACTTTTTCTCTTACAAATACCCTCAGGATACCATAGGTCTAAATCCTCTCTTCGATCAAGGCCGATAGAATAAAGTGTGTCAGGACAATCACAAGTATTGGATTCTACATCATAAATCAAATCCATATCAGGATTTCCACAAATCACGTTTGCTTCATCCAGGGGTACACGATCTAATTTTTCATCGCAAGATATGCTTATAGCACAGATTCCAATTAATAAATAATACTGGATTTTCATATGTTATCACTTAACTTAAAGACGATAGATCATGCCCAATCCATAGGCAAAATTTAACCAATACTTTGAATTAGAAGTACGAAAGCGCCCGATCGACGTAATGTCATTATAGAAGTTAATATACAAATCAAAATTTCCTGCCAAATTATATTCTAATCGATAAAGCACACCAAGACCGAACCGTGTAAAATCAGTTAGAATAAAATCCTTCATTTGATTATACGCAAATTCCCCACTTGTATCAAAACCAATAAGCGGTTTAAAACTTGCATGAAAAACCTGATACAGGGATGGAGACAAACCAAAATTCCACTTTTCAGAAAAACGATACTGAATTAAATTGTCTAATCTGATAAAACCAACGCGGTAATCAAATTTATCATCCACCTGATCAATTGGAACATGAGCACCGTATCTTGATAAAGTCACTTGAGGACTCCAAATCCATTTTTCGCCCAACTTTATGCTTGCACCGGCAAAAACTTCTGCAAAATGATTGGGTTTGAATGCAAATTCATTTGAGAACATATCGCTGTGCATCAAAGCAAAATGCTCCACTGCAAAAACATCAGAGCGGGTTAGACCCACTCCGACATAAATTTTCGATTGTCCATTAGCCAACTGGCAAATTAAAAGGCCAATAATTAGAATCGTTATCTTTTTCAAAATACTCATTATAAATTTCTAATCATTGCACCAATTCATACTAGCTGGTGGTCTGATCAAATTACCCCAGGTGTTTGTGACAGGGTCAAAAGTCGAACCAGAAGTTACTGAACCGTTTGAAAAAATCTCCGAGCATTGCGCGTCTAATGTTTCACAATTTCCCAATCTGTTCGTATATTCTATGTTGGTATTGCTGTTTTCCACAATCATTTCAGTCGTGTTTCCAAGGAAGCCCCAAAATCGAAGTGGTCGAAAAACAACTGATTCAAAACGTCTTAACTCCTTAGTATAGGCACATGCGTCAGCTTCAAAAAAGCTGTGAGGAAACTGTCTCCATCCTTCAATATTGTTGCCAATTCTATGAGTTCCCTGAATATCATAACTCAATCCTATATGCCTTTTCTCCGCCCTCCATCCATTTGATGGCCATCCCCTTCTCCTTTCTGCTCTAACAAGAATAAAATGATGAAAGAAAAAAAGCGGATCAGATATGTCGTCACCTGCCTGAGCATCGTCGTTGTATTGC
>DATFJT010000128.1:0-5477 GCA_035269065.1 Saprospiraceae bacterium
CTGATCCATTTATAAAAGTCTTGGACACTGTTTTCGGTGCCCTACCCATATGGCCGTATGCTGCCGTTTCAGAATAAATAGGACTTCTCAACCTAAATCTTTGCTCTATGGCGTAAGGACGCATGTCGAATAATTCATCGATTTTCTCAGCCAACTCACCATCACTAAACTGAGTCTTATTTGTACCATAAGTATTGATGTACAAACCAACGGGATCAGCTACACCAATGGCATAAGCCACCTGAACCAAGACCTGGTCACAAGCACCGGCCGCTACGAGGTTCTTGGCAATATGTCTCGTTGCATAGGCCGCTGATCGATCCACTTTACTTGGGTCTTTCCCTGAAAAGGCGCCTCCTCCGTGACCACCTCTCCCTCCATAGGTATCCACAATGATTTTTCTCCCTGTCAGGCCAGTGTCCCCGTGAGGACCTCCGATAACAAATTTACCTGTAGGATTAATGTGGTATTTAATCTTCGACGTAAAGAGCTTTTGTACACGCTCCGGCAATTTCGCTCTCACTCGGGGAATCAGTATTTCCTTGATGTCCTTGCTTATGCGTGCCAACATGCGATCATCGTCATCATCAAAAGGATCATGTTGTGTGGATACCACGATGGCGTCAATGTATTGAGGCTTGTGATCATCGCTGTAGGCAATGGTTACCTGTGCCTTAGCATCTGGACGCAAATAAGTTATCTGGTCGTTCTCGCGACGTAGCTCAGCCAGCTCCATCAGCAATAAATGACTCAATTCCAGCGGCAAGGGCATGTAATTGTCTGTTTCACGGCAAGCATATCCGAACATCATACCCTGATCTCCGGCACCCTGCTCCTCTTTATTTTTCCGATCTACACCCTGGTTAATATCAGGTGATTGTTCGTGAATGGCAGACAATACGCCACAGCTGTGAGCCTCAAACATGTACTCACTTTTGGTATAACCAATTTTTCGGATGACATCCCGGGCGATTTCCTGTACGTCTAAATACGTGTTGGATTTGACCTCCCCGGCCAAAACAACCTGACCTGTGGTCACCAGCGTTTCACAAGCCACTTTGGACTCAGAGTCAAAAGCCAGGAAATGATCAATCAATGCGTCGGATATCTGATCTGCAACTTTATCTGGATGGCCCTCTGAAACGGACTCAGAAGTAAATAAATAGGACATATACTGTTTTTTAAGTAGCGACAAAAATAGAAAAGAATGTGAAGAGATGAGCCGGAATGACTCAATATTTACAGGACAAGTAATCTCTCCATCCAACTTACTGTGATACACTAAGAAGTTGTGTCCAGTTTAGGCCTCTACCTCAAAGGACAATACGCTTTTTCCACCGAGAAATCCCGCATAAGATGCGCCTGCTTCTACCCGACCAACACCTTGTGGTGTACCAGTAAAGATCAGGTCTCCCGGTTCCAGTGTAAAATATTGAGAGAGGTGATGAATGAGAAAAGGCAGCTTGAATATCATTAAATCAGTATCTCCCCGCTGCAGCAATTTCTCTCCTTGATAAAAAGAAAACTGCTGGGGCTTTGGGTTGAAGGGCTGCCATTCGCCTACCACTGCAGAACCGTCGAATGCCTTTGCCCGCTCCCAGGGATGTCCTTTTTTCTTCAAAACAGACTGTATATCTCTTGCTGTAAAATCAATTCCCAGAGTCATACCATCTACGAATCTCAGAGCCTCTTCCTCGTCCACATTTCTGGCATTTTTGCCCATCCGCAGCACCCATTCACATTCGTAGTGCACATCCTCAGAAAAACCGGGCTTGTGCCATTTCTTCCCTTCAAACAGGGCGGTAGAGGGCTTCATAAATATGAGCGGACGATCAGGAATCTCGTTCTTAAGCTCGCGGGCATGATCGACGTAATTGCGTCCGATACAAAGTATTTTCATAAAAGCAATTTGAAGTGAATATAGTCAATCAAAACATATCAATTGGCCAGCAGACCGCCTGCCCATTGCAGTTTCAGGCCTGTTTCACGCAACTTGATATCCATTTCCAGGGCCTTGATTTGACTTTCTATGAGCTTTATCTCACGACTGTTGATGAGAAAGAGGCTGCTCTCCCCGATATCAAATTTGATTCTTTCCGCTTCCAAAAGTGCACGATAGTTGACGACCATTTGTCTTTGTGTCCTCAGCTGATCCTGGATAAGCAAGTATTGGCTTTGAAGTGAATTAAATTTGTTCGCCAGGCTCAATTGCTTGTTATCAAATTGCAAATCCGTTTGGTCAATTTTAATGTCTGTCAAAGCCAGGTTTCCTCGCGCCTCCCTCAAAAAAATGGGGAAGGCAAAGTTGATCCCGAACTTATAATTGTCATTCACCAAGGCACCAAAATTGCTCTCTCCCGCTTTGGCATCCGGATTGAAATTGGTGCCGTCGCCCAACAAGTTGTATTCTGCATTGAGCTTGGGCTTGAGGTACTCTCTTTTAAGCCTCCGCTCCAAATCCAACTGTTCCAGTTTGCTTCTGTAGATATCGAGTGAGGGATGATTAGGTGGAGGATCCATCAACAACAATTGCCCATCCACAAAAATATCCGGAGAATTTACGTCCAGGTCTATTTCAGGGGCTGGTACACTTTCTGATAAAAGCACCGGAGTGCCACGATCTGACCATAAAAAGTCAGACAGTGCAAATCTGACATCTATAAGTTGCCCCTTTGCTTTCTGCAAATCAAAGGACCTGCTCTGCAACTGTAAATAAGCTTCAAGCGTATCCACGGCAGGTTTATCTCCTTGAACAAACTGCTCGCGCGTGGCCTCAAATCTGATTTGGGCGAGGTCCAGCGCATCTTCTCGAATGATCAGTTCATTGTAGCGAAACATCCAATCATAAAAACGTATACCTGCTTGCAAAAGCAGGTCATTCAACAATTCTCGTCTCCTGGCGGCATTCAAATCACTCAATACTTCTGCCTGCCTTAATGCTGTCCGTCGGGTATCCGTCATCATACCCTGTAACAATTTGACTTTGATACCTGCCAGGGCCTGACCTGCGGCAGGCAGATTATTTTCGGGATTGAGAAACACGCCGTCCGACTGAAGATAAGCCGCCTTCAGCTCGATGGGTGAAAAAGTGGGCATTTCTAGCATACCCCCGGAATTATCGAAATACAACTTCTCATCAAAATTTTTCTGATCTACCTGGAACTTTAGTGTTGGATCGAATGCTCCTCTGGATCGCTGTAAGTTCGCTTCAGCCTGGTCTAGCAATAAGTTCGCATTAACAGATAACGGATGGTTTTCCTTCACCATTTGTAAGAACCCCTCATAAGTAAGGGCAGTCAGACTATCAGGATTCTGGGCCTGCCCCTGATTCAGCGCTAAACCGAAACAGGCAACAACCATAAGCCCAAACCATAAATTCCTCAATCGATTCATGTCTTACTTCAGGGATTTGACTGGAGCTTTAAAGGTTCCACCTTCCTTTTTTAATTCATTTTTATCGTCCTTGATATAAAAATCAGGAGGGAAGCCATTCAGACGTCGCCAGAGCTCATAAAAAACAGGAACACGCTTAAGCAGGGCAATTCCCCTCGCCCCTGAACCAATCCGTAAAGCCTCAGGCCAAGGCTTACTCTCATCCTCTGCTACCAGAATCCTGTATTTTCCATTGTTGCTGATGTTTCTCTCAATGGCCCTAACGTTCCCGGCGTAGGTTCCAAAAGACATATCGGGCCAACCACTAAATACAAATGCCGGCCAGCCATCAAATAAGAAACGTACCTCCTGACCAGTATCTAGCAGAGGTAAATCCATTGGGGAAATATACAGCTCAACAGCCATCTCTATTACAGCAGGGGTAATCTCAACAATGGGATCGCCTTCCTTTACTGTTTCGCCAATACCAGGAACAACGGCCAGGTTGATGTAACAATCTTGTGGCGCCACAATAAAGTAAAAGTCTGATCGCTTTCGATAGCTTTCATATTGAATGCGCAACTTGTTTACCGACCCCTCCGCATCGTACATGTTTGATAGGGTGCTGAATTTATCACTCTCAGCTTTGGCAATTTTGGTAGCATAGAGGTTTTCGACATTGGAGAGGTCTACCTGGGCAATGGCAACCTCATTTTCTGCCTCCATCACAGAGTTGCTGACCTTCGTCAGCTTGGCCATGGATTCCTGCATCTTCATTCGTTTGTTCTCCACCTCAGTGAGAGATTTGATGCCTTGTTTGTACAGGGTATCGGCGCGATTGAATTGGTAGACGCCAATCTCATAGTCATACGGGCTTGTTCCAGTGCGGCGCGTGCTGTTTCTAGTTTAAGTTTTGCCTGGGTCAGTTTATTCTCTAACTGCTGCCTTTTGAAGACAAGCTCTGCCTTCAGTGCGCGAATTTGGGCTTCTAAGGCTTTCACCTTCTGATTGTAGCTCTGTATGCTTCCTTCCTTGGCCTGAACTTGTAAATTGGATCGACCTACCAACTGGGGGTCGAAATAATCTGTTTTCACCTCCGATAGATAGACAATCGTATCCCCCTTGGCTACAAAATCACCCTCACGAACATACCACTGTTCCACTCGACCTGCAATCGTTGAATGAATGGTTTGTGGGCGCTGCTCTGGTTTCAGTGTGGTGAGATTTCCCTGTGTCTGAATATTCTGCCTCCAGGGTAAAAACATAATGACCAACACCACAAAAAACATAGAGAGCATCCAAAAACTAAACATCCTGTTCGCCGATGGCAAATTGGTCAATCCGAAGGAATTGAATTTCTCTTTTGGAAACCTATCCAGTATTTTATTGTCAGAAATGTTCAGCATAAAATTCCCAATTGATCAATCAACTTTAATGGTTTCGGCGTTGAATATCTCCGAGTAGTGAATACTGTTTTTAATATCCTCAAACGAGCCTTGTTCCAGGATTTCACCTGCTTTCATGATTACCACCCTGTCACATCGGGAAGCAAAATAGGCGTCATCAGATACTACGATAAAGGTCCAGTTTCGTTTATCCGTCGTCAGGTAATTGATGATACACAACCGATCACTTGTTTCCATTCTGCGCAAGTTGTCCTCCATCACAAACAGACGCGGATTGGCAGCTATTGCTCTCGACAAAATAATTTTGGCCCGAATACTTCCGGGGACATTTTTACCGCCGGGCAGCAATACAGTTTCATAGCCATCCTGCAAAGATTCAATGTATTCGTGCAATTCAATTTTCTCAGAAATGTCTATCATATCACGATAGGACAGCTCCTGATTCTGCAGCCGGATGTTTTCAGATACCGTGCCCTTAAAAATGTCCAGTTGAGAAGTGTACTCCCCAATACTGTTGTGCAAACTGTTGAGATTGATATTTCTCGAAGGCAAGCCGTTGTAGGAAATGCTGCCCTGGTAGGACTCATAAAAGGCAGACAGAATCTGTAGCAGCGTGCGCTTCCCCGCTCGGTTATAGCCGGCAATACACACTTTCTCACCGGGCTTGATATTCATATTGATGTTCTTCAAGGTCCTAAA
>DATFJT010000129.1:0-2359 GCA_035269065.1 Saprospiraceae bacterium
GATTTCGATTTACCCCGGTATGCACCCAATAATTGTTCATATAGAATTTGAGCATTGAGCCAATTCCCCTCCTGGAAAAATTCATCCGCTTTTGTCGTCATCAACTCAACATCACCACTGTTCCGTATTTTATCAAAGGAATCAGAGCAGGAAAGGAGAAAAACAACGGCAAAAAGCAAGGACAATGTCTTGAGAAAAAGATTCTGTCGCATAGATCTGCAAAGGTACTTAGAAATCTCTATTTAAACCAGAGTGCCTCTTTTTTATTGTCCTAAGAGAAAATTTGCTGGTTGAATCCTTTAAAAGGTGTCATAATCAGTACTTTGACTTTAAGCTACCCGCAGACCAGCTTGGTGTCGACGGGGTGAAAAAAATCATTATATTCGTTTCAATCAATTGTCAATCGCATGTTTCAATCTAAAATAAAAGGCATTGGCCATTACGTGCCTGAAAAAAAGGTAAGCAACGAAGATCTAACGCATTACATGGATACTTCGGATGAATGGATCCAGGAAAGAACTGGAATCCAGGAGCGCCGTTACGCAAAAAAATTCAAAGAAACCACAGCCACTATGGGTGCTGCTGCCTCGGAAAAAGCCCTTAAGATGGCGGGAGTTGACAAAGAAGAAGTCGACTTTATCATCTTTTGTACCCTAAGTCCCGATTATTATTTTCCAGGGAGTGGGGTTTTAATGCAAAGAGAAATGGGTATTGCAAATACGGAGATCGGGGCATTGGATATCCGTAACCAATGTTCAGGTTTTGTATACGGTTTATCCGTCGCTGATCAATTCATCAAAAGTGGCATGTACAAAAACATACTGCTGGTTGGGTCCGAAATGCATTCTATGGGATTGGATTATAGTACCCGTGGCCGAAATGTGACCGTACTTTTTGGAGACGGGGCAGGAGCTGTTCTGTTGGGACGAGCTGTAGAAGGTGAAAATAGCGAAGTGCTCTCCACCCATTTACATTCTGACGGAACACATGCCGAGAAATTATCCTTTATCAATCCGGGCAGCCATGGTGGGTATCACTTTAATAAAGCTGAAAAGAAAAGAGACTTTGGCTTTAGCGACAGTGAAACGGAAACCATTTTCATGAACAATCATATGGTAAACGACGCGCAAATTTATCCGGAAATGGATGGACCCTATGTATTTAAAATGGCCATTCAGAAGTTTCCGGAAGTCATCATGGAGGCATTGAATAAAAACGGCATCTCCCCTGAAGAACTCAAACTATTGGTTCCCCACCAAGCCAATTTGAGAATCAGCCAATTCGTGCAAAAAACATTGAAGCTAAAGGATGATCAGGTTTACAATAATATTCAGCGCTATGGAAATACCACGGCGGCATCGATTCCCATTGCTTTAAGCGAAGCTGTTGCAGAAGGAAGAGTAGACCGGGGCGATTTGGTTTGCCTTGCTGCTTTTGGAAGTGGATTCACCTGGGCATCTGCCTTGTTGCGCTGGTAAAATCTTATTATGAAAAAATTTTTACTATCCATTCTTCCTCTCAGTTTCTTGTTTTTATCCTGCGAAGAAGACACTTTAACCCCCTTGCATCCACTAGAGGGCAGATACAAAGGGGAAGTACAGCTATTCAAGGCCAATGGAAATGCAAGTACAGCAGAGGATATTATCCTGGATGTGGAGCGCACAAATGGTGATACACTCCTGCTCGATTTTGAAAATGTGACCTTGGAAGGCATTCGGTTGAACGATTACACAGGATTGATTAGCAATAATTCTTCGATGATTCTGCCCGCGCAGTCAATAGATGGAGAAGAACAAACGGGTCAAGGCAGTGTCAATGCCTCCGAGGAAATGGAAATCATATTGAAGCGATTGCAAGATGGTAGTGATGTCGTCTTTTATACCGGCGCAAAACAATAAACCCCATGATTGAAAAAGTAGATATACTGGCCATCGGTGCTCATCCTGACGATGTCGAATTGTCCTGTTCAGGAACTCTTGCGTCTCATATTGACAAAGGATTTACGGTAGGCCTTCTGGATCTGACAAGAGGAGAACTCGGCACAAGGGGTACGGCGGAATCAAGGGAGGAGGAAGCAGAGGCAAGCCGAAAACTCATGGGAGCCAAATTTCGCACTCAACTAGACCTTGGTGATGGCTTCTTCGAAATCAACAAGGACAACCTAAAAGCTGTAATACGGGTGATTCGTGCCTCTCAGCCTAAGATTGTTCTTGCCAATGCCTTATCAGATCGCCACCCGGATCATGCCAAAGGCGCTGAACTCAGCTCAAAAGCCTGTTTCCTCAGTGGGTTGAGAAAAATACAAACTTATTTCAAAGAGGAAGCACAACCGCCCTGGCGCCCAGAAATAGTGCTTCAC
>DATFJT010000130.1:0-5939 GCA_035269065.1 Saprospiraceae bacterium
AAATGAGCTCTGCCTGGCTGATCAGTTGCGCATCTGAGGGCGTTGGATTGTAGATATGTGGATCACCACCTAAGGGGACGATGCTTTCTACTGGAAAATCAGGTCCGGCTACTCTGGATACGATGTCCTGCATGATGGAAGCGGTTGCTACCAATTCGGATTTCTGTGCAGTCGTGAGACCAAAAACCGAAATCCAAATGAAAAATATGCACACTGTACGATTAACCATTTTTTTGATTTTGGACATAAAGATTGCTACTCATCTTTTGTGACAGGAATTGCTCTTTGGCCCCGTTGACAAGTACTTTCATGGACTGATCGAATTCAAATCGGTCCGTGATTTCCAGTTCGGCACCTAGAATGAGATCCATATTTTCCAGCTGTTGAAGAAAGTTTTTGCTGTGCTCTCTAACACCGACAAGGATATAGGCATGACCTGGTTTACCCTCTACAAGGGGGATTTGCTGTCTGACCGTAATATTGCCCTCCTGGTCGGGAATAGGATCTCCGTGGGGGTCGAATTTGGGATGATCCAGGTATTTATCAAGGGCAATGGTCAGTTCCGGAGATTGAATATGCTCCAGTTGTTCGGCAATCGGATGAATTTCGTCCCAGGTGAAATTGAGTTCCTGTACAAGAAAAACTTCCCACAACCTGTGCTTTCTGATAAGGTTGGTGGCGATCTTCTCACCCTGTGCTTTCAGTTGGACACCTTTGTACTTCTCATACAAGATGAGTTCTTTTTCAGCGAGCCTTTTAAGCATTTCTGTTACGGAAGCCGGTGAGGTTTCAAGGGCTTTAGAAATGGCATTCGTGGATGCAGATTTTGATGATTTTTCGATTATTTTGTAAATCGCTTTGAGATAGTTCTCTTCCGTTTGACTGAGTTTCATTGGTCTTAAGGGCTATTTTTAGGCGAAGCTAAAAAGAAAACCAGTATGAATCAAAAAACAGGATTAGAGATTGAGCTTGGTGATGCTATTCGCAACAGGCGTGCCGTATTTCCTAAAATGTTTAATGAGCGTGTCATTTCACAGGATGTCATTGACGATTTGTTAGAATTGGCCAACTGGGCCCCTTCACACAAGCGAACGGAGCCCTGGCGCTTTGTAGTCATTACCGGAGACAGTAAAGAAGAAGTGGGGCAGCTGGCTGCTGATGCCTACAAGTCCTATGTTGAAAAATTCGATGAATTCAAATACAAGAAAACAAAGCGAAATTTTCTGCGTAGCAGTCATGTTTTAGCCATTGTCCTGCATCGTGATCTAAAGGAGCGTGTTCCAGAATGGGAAGAATTGGCTGCTGTATCCATGGCAGTGCAAAACCTCTGGCTCGGTTGCCTGAGGAATGGTGTTGGAGGCTACTGGAGTACACCTAAATGGAGGGAATCCCTTTCAGATGCTTTGCAACTGAAGGAAAACGAAAAATGCCTTGGTTTTTTCTACCTCGGACATTATGATGCACCTGACCCTCCTGCGGTTCGTCAGAATTGGAAGGAGAAGGTGCGTTACTTTAAATAAAGCAGAAGCAAATTGCCTCTAAACCTTGGGATTAATCCTACCAACAAAAATTGGGGGCTATTTAAGTCATTTTCCTAACCAAAGACGCCAGGAACAGCAGCACGACGGCTCCGATGAGTCCTACCAGGATATCATTTAACCAAATGATTCCTGTGCCTATACTGAATCCCAACTGACCCAATAACCAGGAGCCAACAACCCCTCCGACAATACCGATTATGATGTTCCACAAAAGGCCAAAACCATCCCCTTTCATTAGTTCACCTGCCAGCCATCCGGCAATAGCACCAATGACTATAGCGTATATTATTCCCATATCATTACTTTTTACGTTCTAAGTAATATAGGAAATATTTTGATGTGATTGAAGGAATTTCGCACCGAAGTCGATTCAACAATCTTTAAGAATAACTATTTAGAGAGAAAGTAATGGGTGTAAGCCAAGATATAAGGTCATTTATTTGCCGGGCAATTTATCCTTTAGATAATAACCAGTCGCAGACGCCTCAATGTTTACCAATCCCTCCGGAGGCCCCTGGTAGAGTACTTTACCTCCGTGAATGCCCCCGCCGGGACCGAGGTCTATTACCCAATCTGCGGATTTGATGACATCCAGGTTGTGTTCTACGATTAAAACAGTATGTCCCTTTTCTACGAGCGCGTTGAACGCGTACATCAATTTGTGAATGTCATGGAAATGCAGCCCAGTAGTAGGCTCATCAAACACGAAGAAATTATGTACCCCTTTCTTATGGTTGGCTAGATAGGAAGCCAATTTTACTCTCTGTGCTTCACCGCCCGATAGGCTGCTCGTAGTTTGGCCTAGTTTGACATAGCCGAGGCCTACATCATTCAACGGTTTTATCTTTTGAATGATGCGTTTCTCATCGGAGAAAAAATTCATGGCCTCCTCGATGGACAATTCCAATATATCGTGAATATTGTTTCCCTTGTATTCTACGTGCAACACCTCATCCTTGAATTTTTTACCCTTGCACTCATCACAAGGAAGGCGCACGTCAGCCAGGAACTGCATTTCAATGATGATTTCACCTTCGCCCTTGCAAACCTCACATCTGCCACCTTCTACATTGAATGAGAAATCCCTACTGGTCAATCCACGAATTTTGGATCCGGGCTGGTCGGCCATAAGTTTCCGGATAAGGTCGTAAGCATTGACGTATGTTGCCGGGTTGGAGCGCGATGAACGTCCAAGCGGGGACTGGCTGATGAACTCAATTTCCGTGATCTGATCGATATCTCCCGAAAGGTCTGCCTGAACTTTGTCCTGGTAATAGGCGCCCTGATCCAAGAGTTTTTCCAGTTTTTCAACCAGTACATCTCTTACTAGAGTTGATTTCCCGGAGCCGGAGACCCCTGTAATAACAGTGATGGCTTGAAGCGGGAATCGGGCACTTACTTTTTTGAGGTTGTGTAACCGGGCATCTTTGACATCTATAAAATTGATGGGTTGTCGCCTTGTATCGGGAACGGGAATAGACTTCGTCCCGGAGAGATACTGGGCTGTTAGTCCTTCAGATTCTTTGAGAATGTCGACAAAATCACCCTGGTAGACCACGCTACCGCCGTGAATACCAGCTCCAGGGCCAATATCTACAATGTAATCAGATTGGCGAATCACCTCTTCCTCATGTTCGACTACTATAACCGTATTTCCGAGATCCCTCAATTCTTTGAGTACTTCTGTCAGCTTGTCTGTATCTCTTGGATGCAGTCCTATACTGGGTTCGTCCAGAATATACATGCTGTCAGTCAGGTTGCTTGACAGCAGACGCGTTAAATGAATGCGCTGGGTTTCTCCTCCGCTCAGGGTGCCCGCTCGACGAAGAAGATTAAGATAACCGAGCCCGAGGCGATCCATGGTGTAGAGACGCGTCGTCACCTCCTTGAGGAGACGTCGTGCAATCTGTGCCTGTTGATCACCCAGTTCCATGTCGTCAAAAGCAGCTTTCAGATCCGAAATGCTCAGATCCATCAAGTCTGTAAAGCTGTATTGTCCTACTTTGACATAGCTCGCTTCTTTGCGCAGTCTTTTGCCTTGGCACTCCGGACAATTGGTGCGTCCGCGGAAGCGGGAAAGTATAACGCGGTTCTGGATCTTGTAAATTTTCTTTTCGAGTTTTTCAAAGTAGGTGTAAATGCCTTTTACATTCTTATTCCCATGCCAGAGAAGGTGTTTTTGTTCTGCTGATAATTCGATGTAAGGTTTGTGGATGGGGAAGTCCAGGCCATCACTTTCGTCAATAAATTGATCTAGCCAACGCTGCCCTTTTTCCCCTGCCCAGCAGGCAATGGCGCCTTCGTAAATGCTTTTTCCAGGATTGGGTACCACCTTGTCTTCGCTGATGCCCATGACCTTGCCGAAGCCCTCACATTTTGGACAGGCCCCAATCGGGTTGTTGGAATTGAAGAGGTGAATGTTGGGTTCCATAAATTCGATCCCGTCTAATTCGAAGCGATTATTGAAGTGATGTCTTTCGCCATCCACCATGAGGATGCATTCTCCGTAGAACTCCGCGAAGGCGAGGCCAACGGAATCCGCCAATCGCTGCATTTCTTCTTCCTCCCCTTTTTTGATCAAGCGATCCAACAGGATAAGATATCCTTCTTTTCTCAGGTTAACCACGGTACCTTCGAAGTCCTTATTTTCTTCCACCCAATCCTCGAGATAGCCGGGGCGTTCATCCAGGAAGTAGCGGTTGTAGCCTTTTTGCAATAGCATTTCAAATTCCTTCAGGCCATTGCGCTCCGGGTACTTATTTTGCACCGGTACGAGTACCATCACTTTGCTGCCGTCCGGGAGACCGGCATAAAAATCTACAACATCCTGCACCTGGTGTTTGATCACCTCTTTACCACTGACCGGGGAGAAAGTTTTTCCGGCCCTGGCAAACAGCAGCCTGAGGTAGTCATTGATTTCTGTGAGGGAGCCAACTGTAGAGCGTGAGGACCCCGAGGCCCTGTGTTGTTCTATACTGATAGCCGGGCATATATTTCTTATGTAGTCTACCTCTGGCTTTTTCATTCTGTCCAGAAATTGCCTGGCATAGGATGACAAGCTTTCCACATATCTTCGCTGGCCCTCAGCAAAAAGTGTATCCATGGTGATAGAGCTCTTACCGGAGCCGGACAGACCGGTGAAAACGATCAGCTTGTTTTTGGGCAGGCTGAGTGAAACGTTTTTTAGGTTATTGGTGCGCGCACCAGTTATTTCTATGTGGTCTTGCATGCGTATTTCAAATGACCAGGTAAAGGTATTCTATGATTCGCTTAATAAAGCAAATTTTGGGGGTATTGTTTATTTTACGTTTTCCGAAGAATTTGACTTTAGTACTGAGGTGAAAACTCCTGTGCTTGTCGGTGGAAATTGACAGTGAAGGAAATCACTTAACCGAAAACTGATTCCCAGTCAGGTGCCAAGTACTTTTATTTTAATACTACTTTTTTCTCATAACGCAAGCCAAATTGCTCCATGGCCTCAATGATTTTCAGTGATTCTCGACCTATGTCCGTTAGTTCGTAAAAGACTTTCCTGGAGTTTTTTTCGGAAGCTGTACGCCTGAGTAAATGATTGGTGGTCAGAAAATGCAGCTCGTCGTTGAGTACCTTGTCACTGATTTGAGGCAGTTGTTGTTTCAATTCGGAGGGTCTCAAAGGCCCCTTTCTCAAATTGTAAATCAACAAGAGCCTCCATTTGCCACCCAACATCTCAATTGTTGTCCTCATCGGACATCTCGCACTTAGGGTCATCTCCATATATTTACTTACTTCCAGGTTAGTAAAAATACGCAACATCCGGGCAACTGTGGAGGTTTAAATACCAATTCAATGGAAACGATATGACGCATATCTTACATATGGCAGTTCTCCTTTTAGCCCTCACGGCTTTGCATTCATGCGATGCGCAGGAGAAAGAAATCAAAAACGAAAATACCATGACCTTAATCTACGTCTACGATCCTCTTTGCGGATGGTGCTACGGTTTCTCCCCCGTGATTCAACAATTTTATGAGCAAACAACAGAGCTCAAAGAGGTTCGGGTGATCAGTGGCGGCATGGTGACCGCAGAGCGGACAGGCCCCATTGGAGAAGTTGCTCCCTATATCAAAGAAGCCTACAAAGATGTGGAGCAAAGTACAGGTATCACTTTCGGCAAATCATTTTTAGAGGATGTATTGGAAGAGGGCAGCACCATTTTTACTTCAATTCCACCCTCCATAGCCCTGGCAGTGTTCAAAGATATGATGCCTGAGAAGCAGTTGCAGTTCACGGGAGACATTCAAAAAGCCATTTATTACGACGGTGTGGCGCCCCGGGATCTTGAGAAATGGGCAGAAATAGCAGCCAATTACGGAGTGGACCGGGAGGAATTTTATCAGCGCTTGCAATCAGAAAAAT
>DATFJT010000131.1:0-5218 GCA_035269065.1 Saprospiraceae bacterium
ACACAAAGTGTAACCAGGGCATATTTCTTCTTTTGTTCGTGTAATTCAAGTGCTGCCGTTTGCAGAATTCTCGCTCCGGTCATACCCAGGGGATGTCCGATGGCAATGGCGCCACCATTGGGGTTGATGCGTGAATCATCGTCTTCCAGTCCCAATTTTCGGGTAACGGCAAGTGATTGAGCGGCAAACGCCTCATTCAATTCAATGATGTCCATATCGTCAAGCTTGAGTCCGGCTTTTTGCAATGCTTTTTCTGAGGCATGCACCGGGCCAATACCCATGATGCGTGGTTCAACGCCTACAACTGCAGAACTGACAATACGCGCCATAGGTTTTAGTTCATGCACTTGACAGCCCTTTTCTGAAGCGACAATAACTGCGGCGGCTCCATCATTGAGGCCTGAGGCATTTCCGGCTGTAACCGTACCTCCATCTTCTGCTTTTTTAAATGCAGCGCGCAGACCGGATAAGATTTCCGGGGTAGTTTTTGGTTTGATAAACTCATCCTGCTCAAAAATAATGGGGTCTTTTTTTCTTTGAGGGATAGATACCGGGCTGATCTCTTTCGCCAAGCGGCCTGATTCTCTTGCTTTGGTGGCTTTCATTTGGGACCAATAGGCAAACTGATCCTGGTCTTCTCTCGATATGCCATACATTTCCACCAGGTTTTCTGCCGTTTGCCCCATGCTGTGGGTGCCGTACAATTCTTGCATGGCCGGGTTGATGAAGCGCCATCCAAAACTGCTGTCGAAGAGCTTGGAGTCATTGCCAAAGGCTTTAGCGGATTTGGACAGCACCCAGGGCCCCCGGGTCATATTTTCTACCCCTCCACACATAAAGAGATCTCCATCTCCTGTCTGAATGGCGCGATGGGCGTGTATTACCGCACTCATACCGGAACTACACAATCGATTGACGGTTTCCCCTGGCACTGTAAATGGCATTCCAGCAAGCAAAAGAGCCATACGCGCTACATTCCTGTTGTCTTCCCCTGCCTGATTGGCGCAGCCCAGTATGACATCATCAAAGGCTGCCGGATCCAGATCCTTGTGTTTTTCTAATAAAGCCTTTATCGGGTGGGCTGCCAGGTCATCTGTACGAACGGCGGATAATGTGCCTCTGAATTTTCCAATGGGTGTTCGAAGGGCGTCAATAATATAGCTTGATGGCATAGAATGTCATTTTTCTCAAAAATAGTACTTGAAAACAAAAGCAGGCATCAAAATTGGCTTTTTCCATGAACCTTGTTGATTCCTCTGCATTTACCTCAACGGAAAACTGGGTCTTTTTCTATCTTTAAGATTTTATCGAGAAATAATACCATGAGCCAATTTCATCAAATTCCGGTTAGGGAAATTCGAAGAGAAACAGATGATACTGTCAGTATAGCACTGAATGTGCCTGATGCAATAAAAGAAGAATTCACGTATCTGCCAGGTCAATACTTAACGATCAAGGCCGATATCAACGGAGAAGAAGTACGACGCAGTTATTCCCTTTGCTCGAGCCCTCACGAAGGGGAGTGGCGTGTTGCTGTAAAAAAAGTAGAGCAAGGGAGATTTTCTACCTATGCCAACGAAGCGCTTAAGGAGGGCGATGTATTAGAAGTGATGCCTCCTATGGGCAATTTTGTAGTGAAAACAGATGAGGGACATCAAAAGACATATGCGGCTTTTGCGGCGGGCAGTGGTATTACCCCTGTCATGTCAATCATGAAATCCGTGTTAATGGAAGAACCCGAAAGTAATTTTTTGCTTTTCTACGGAAATAGAAATACGAATTCGATCATTTTTAAAGAGCAAATTCAGCAATTGAAAGATCAGTACATGGAACGCTTAAGCGTCTATAATGTGCTCAGTCGTGAAAAGCAAAACGGAGAATTGTTTTACGGTAGAATCACGCCTGATAAATGTGATTTATTTACTAAGCAACTCATTGATTTACAAGAAGTCGACGAGTTCTATTTTTGTGGCCCGGGTGATATGGTTCAGAATTTGCAAGATCATTTTATTGCTTGCGGTGCAAACAGGGATCAAACGCATGCGGAGTTATTTACAGCGCCTGATGATGTTCAAAAACCGCCGGTAACAGTCAAGGCTTCAGAGGATGAGAATTCTGAAGAATGCCAGGTGTCCGTTGTGCTCGATAATCATAAATATGCTTTTGAGTTAGAATATGACACCAACAATATTTTAGATGCGGCCATTGAACAGGGCGTGGATCTTCCCTATTCGTGCAAGGGTGGTGTTTGCAGTACTTGCCGGGCCAAGGTGACCAAAGGGGAGGTTCAGATGATGGTCAATTATGCCCTAGAACCCGAAGAAGTAGAGGAGGGATATGTGCTGACATGTCAGTCTTATCCCAAGAGTGCATCTGTGGAAATAGACTTTGACCAGTAATCAGAAATACTTATATTGAACTCAGGCCGTGTAGTTTCGTTAATTTATTAAAGACAGGTATGAAATCATTTGATTTAGAAAAGAAATTTCAAGACAGGGTAGACAATGAGGTGAAGATTGAGCCGAAAGACTGGATGCCCGAAGCTTACAGAAAAACACTCATCCGTCAAATTAGTCAGCATGCGCACTCCGAAATTGTGGGTATGTTGCCTGAGGGAAATTGGATTACACGCGCTCCTTCCCTTCGTCGTAAAGCAGCCTTGTTGGCGAAGGTCCAAGATGAGGCAGGACATGGCTTGTACTTATATTCAGCTGCAGAAACCCTGGGTGCAGAAAGATCAGATTTGATTGACGATTTGAATGAGGGCAGAGCGAAATACAGTAGTATATTTAATTATCCCACCTTAACCTGGGCCGATATCGGAGCTGTAGGCTGGTTGGTGGATGGAGCAGCCATCATGAACCAGGTGATGTTGTGTAGAACCAGCTACGGCCCTTATGCCAGAGCCATGGTCCGGATTTGCAAGGAGGAATCCTTCCACCAGCGCCAGGGTTACGAGATCATGTTGAAATTGGCTCAGGGGTCAGCAGAGCAAAAAGAGATGGCTCAAGATGCATTGAACCGATGGTGGTGGCCGAGTCTCATGATGTTTGGACCAAGTGATGCCGAATCCACACATAGCGAGCAATCCATGAAATGGAAAATAAAGAGAAAGTCCAATGATGAATTGAGGCAGCAATTTGTAGATATTACGGTGCCTCAGGCGGAATTTTTGGATTTGACCATCCCCGATGAGGATTTAACATGGAATGCAGATCGCCAGCACTATGATTTCGGTGAAATCAACTGGGAAGAATTTTGGCAAGTGGTCAAAGGCGAGGGAATCTGCAATCGAGAGCGTCTTAAAGCACGAAGAGCGGCCGAGGAAAATGGCGCTTGGGTGAGAGAAGCTGCAACAGCATACGAGCAGAAGAGAAGATCTGCGGAACACATTCATGTGGCATAAAATACGAGCACTATGAAAGATTGGCCCCTGTGGGAAGTTTTCATTAGAAGCAGCAACGGATTGCATCATAAGCATGCGGGAAGTTTGCATGCTCCTGATAATGAAGTAGCCTTAAAAAATGCAAGAGACGTTTATACCAGAAGAAATGAAGGCGTTAGCATTTGGGTAGTAGAGAGCAAGCATGTGCATGCCTCTGATCCCTCAGATGCGGAAGCTTTCTTCGAGCCTGCAAAAGACAAGATTTATAGACACCCGACTTTTTATGATTTACCGGATGAAGTCAAGCACATATGAACCAGAGTTTGTTTAAATATTCCCTGCATCTTGGAGACAATGCCCTCATTATTGGTCACCGCCTTTCTGAATGGTGCGGCCATGGGCCGGTTTTGGAGCAGGATATTGCGTTGACGAATATAGCATTGGATTTTGTAGGACAGGCGCGTATGTGGTTTCAATATGCCGGAGAAATAGAAGGAAAAGGGCGTACGGAGGACGACCTGGCTTATTTGCGCTTAGAGAGAGACTATACCAATTGCCTGTTGACTGAACAAACGAATGGTCACTGGGGAAAGACCATCCTGAGGCAATACCTCTATGATGTTTACAATTACCAATTGTATGAGGACTTGATGGAGTCTCAGGACGAACGCATAGCCGCGATTGCTGTCAAATCTATTAAAGAGATTGCATACCATCGGGAATTCTCCACTGACTGGCTTTATCGTCTTTCAGGTGGCACGGAGGAGAGCCAGCAAAAAATGCAAGAAGCATTAGATGAGCTGTATCACTACGCAGGTGAGTTAGTAGAGCATTTTTCATGGGAGCAGGAACTGGCCCAACAGGGTTTGATTCAAAGAAGAGAAAATCCCGGAGAAGCTTATTTTTCAATCATCAATCATGAAATGGACCGTGCAGGCCTCGACGTTCCTTACGACAGGCCAATGCAGACCGGCGGCAGGACGGGCTTACATACGGAACACATGGGCTTCATCCTGACAGAGCTTCAATACATGCAAAGAACCTACCCGGGTGTGGAATGGTAACAGATACGACAAAAGAAGAAGAACGTATTTACGACATTCTCAGGAAGGTAAAAGATCCTGAGATACCCGTGTTGACCATTGAGGACTTGGGCATTTTGCGTGGTGTCTCCATTGATAACGGAGAGCTCATCGTTAAAATCACCCCCACCTATAATGGTTGCCCTGCCATGGATATGATTCGAAGATATGTCCTTCTGGCCCTTGAAGAGGAAGGGTATGAAAATGCCAGGGTGGAATTGATTTTAAGTCCCGCCTGGACAACTGACTGGATATCAGAAGAAGCAAGGCAAAAATTAAAAGATTACGGCATTGCGCCTCCTCAGGGCGACTCTAGAGATAAACGCTCTCTTTTGGGACTGGACACCAAATTGGAATGTCCGCATTGCGGGAGCGAGGATACCGTATTGGTCAGTCATTTTGGGTCCACCGCTTGTAAAGCCCAGTACAAATGCAACGAATGCAAAGAGCCATTCGAATATTTCAAATGTCACTAAGTAGAAATTATGTCGAGCATCTTACATTCAGTTGAAAACGGAGTCGGTATTGTTAAATTCAATCGTCCCGATGTATTCAACAGCTTCAATCGGGAAATGTCCCTTCTGTTTATATCTGTTCTGCAGGAATTCTCAGAGAACACGGAGGTACGAGCAGTATTTTTAACTGGCGTCGGAAAAGCCTTCTCTGCAGGCCAGGATCTGAAGGAAGTGACTGATCCGGATGGTCCAGAGATTTCAACCATTGTTTCTGAGCATTACAATCCTATTATTCG
>DATFJT010000132.1:0-5866 GCA_035269065.1 Saprospiraceae bacterium
CACTTTAAACTTCGATATCCCCGGAGTCTCCTACAGATTTGAGCTTCGAAATCAAGAATCCATGCAAAGTCAATTCTTTACCACTGGCCCACTAATGGGCAATAGCTTTGACATCGTTCTGTCTCCAGATCAAACAACAACATTCCGGCTTATTGACCTCAACTATGCAGGCGTTATAGACTGCCCTGGTACAGATGAGAAAAGTATTACCATTGAAGTCATTGACGAACTAAATGTCATTCGTCAGGATGTGCGTTGTATTACTGACAGTACCTATATCGTAGAAATTATCGTCACTGGTGGCGGGGGACCGGACGATATCATTTTTAACCCTTCAAGCACTCATGGGGGTAGCTTTGTCAATGACAGTCTCTTTATCAGCGATCCTATACCCAGCGATGAACGATCTATCTTCCAATTTAACGGTGCCTGTAACCTCAACAGCAATATACAGGTACAAGAACAGGACTGCAGCAACCCCTGCACGACCAACGCAGGACAAATATCAGTGGATACTACCCGGGCTTGTGAAAATGAAATCATCAATGTCTTTGCCAGCGGCAACCAGTTAGACAACGATGACCTTGTCTTCTTCGTCGTGCATGAACAACCTAATCTACTCAACAGCAACCTCAGAATCGTACAATCCAACCGCCAAATTGAATTTGATCCGTCCATGAACCTGGGCCAGGATTACTACGTGACCATGGTCGTTGGTAATGGAATGCCGAATGGGGGATTTGATGAGGATGATCCTTGCCTGGATCTCTCAAATACAATTGTCATTCAATTTTTACCAACTGTTCAGTTAAGCCTCTTACCTCTCAGCGATGCTATTTGCCTCGGAGATAGCCTTAATCTCAGATTGGAATTGGGTGGTTTGGATTCCGTGGACATCACCCTGGATTACCCGGGAGGACGTCTGGATTTGAATAATGTTTCTGATGGCGAAGAAATAAGGCTCTATTCCGAGCAAACGGGCAACTGGGGGATCAATCAGGTGTCAGGGGCAATTGGTTGTTTTGAATTAAGCCCACCTGTCCTGGTCTCTGTAAGTGATCTTTCTGCCAACTTGCTTGCAACTACCAATTTCAACGGTTTTGAAGTGAGTTGTGGCGGCCTCAGTGATGGAGGTGTTATCATTCAAACCAATAATGGGGTTCAACCATTTTCTTTCACCTGGTCTGATGGGGGTACAGGAATTGAACGTGAAATGCTTCCTGCCGGAAACTACCAGGTCACGGTAAGTGACAACGCCGGATGCGTAGATACAGCTGATATTACGCTTAATGAACCGCCTCCCATAATTATCAGTGGTTCTGGAGTAAATCCAGGCTGTTTCGGGGGGAATAACGGAAGCATTACTGTAGACAGCATTGATGGTGGGTCTGGAAATTACACACTCTACCTGAATGGATTTGAAATGGACCCAATCGACCAGACACAGTTGCCCTACACGATTGATGAGGTATCTGCCGGAGACTATGAAGTGGGTGTTCTCGATGGAAATAATTGCTACGGATTTTTCAATATTACCCTCAACAATCCACCAGAAAGGCCGATTAACATCAACAGATCCTCACTGCCAGGTGATAGTATTGTCAGTTTAGGACAAACTTTGCAGCTTGAAGTACAAAGCACTTTCACGTATGATTCAGTAGTCTGGACAACAGAATTTGACATCGAATGTCTCAATCCTCCACTGTGTGATCTTATTCGCATTCAACCAACTCAAACAGGAGAAATAGCCGTGGAGGTCCGCGATGACGGAGGTTGTGCATCCAGTACCTCTACCCTCATCCGAGTGAGTACAGCCCTCAATGTATTCGCACCTGAGGCTTTTTCACCAAATGGGGACGGAATAAACGACTATTTTACCATTTACAGCGATCAAATTGAAAGCATCCAACGACTGCAAATCTTTGACCGATGGGGCAATAGGTTGTTTGTTCAGGAAAACTTTACGCCAGGTATAGAGAACTTAGGCTGGGACGGTACGGCCAATGAAAAGGAGCTCAACCCAGGCGTTTATATTTTCGCAGCTGAAGTGATTTACCTGAATGGTGAAGAACGTGTGGTTAAGGGAGATGTGACATTAGTGAAATAAGCAATAAACTTTTATCACTTTGAGGATAGTGAGGACCGTTTAAGAACGGAATAGCCTCTATCCGCTTGAAAGACTAGCTCGTATTCCTCGTCCAGGAACTTCTTAAAGCTGGGCCATCTGTATTCATTTTTCAAAATCACGTATTCCGGCCGTGCTCTTTGAATTTCCTTCAATTCTTTGTCCACGTCGATATTCAGTGTTCTGATATGCACATCCCGGACAAATAATCGACCATGAATATATTCGTTCAAAGGTCTTCTGTCACATTTGCTGTAAAGGTAAGCACAGCAGTTGGCGGCATAAATATTGTCTGAAGGTTCCAAATTATCCTCTAAGTAAGTTCCAATTTTTTGGAGGGGCGCCGTCTCCTTAAAATGATCAAAATAGTTGAATATACCCGCTATTAGAAATAGAAGCGTCATTACAAAAATCGCTTTCCGTGACAGCTTGTTTTCATGAGAAAAATTTGATGTAATACTATTGAACCACGAATGCTTAATATCCACCACGCAACCTGCCATTAGTGCTAAGGCTGGCACCGTTTGAATAAGATAATGCTTGAATTGTTGGCCTGTCAATTGAGTGCCGACAATTGCCGCCAGGAACCATGAAAAATAAAACCATTTCTGACGTGGCTTCAATTTTTTCGAAAATAAAGCGATGTAAAAGAGAAGCAAGTAAAAGAGGTGGGTGAGGTGAAAATTAAAAATGAAATCTAGTTTTTCAAGAAAAGAGGTATTCGAACTATAATTTCCTGGGGCAACATAGCTGATAAAGCTGAACTCATTCCAAAAGCCTTCATATGCGAAGTAGATGTTTACAAACAGAAACGGAATTGCAAAGCCTACTCCCAAACGCCATAGAGCTGCCAATGAATTACGCCACTGTCCAATTTTTAGATTTTTTCTATGGTCATAAACAACCAGTAAGGCCAATGCCAGAAAATCCATCAGACAAAGGTATTTGACACAAAAAGCAAGTCCAATAGACAAGCCAGCGACTAATTTCTTGTCCATAGTAACATATAGCAGAACCCCGAGGACTGTGAAAAAAATCATCAGGAACTCGAAATTGAAGGTAAGGGCAAACTGAAAATAGTGTAGGAAAATAAACAACGTGCCGGAAAACCAGGCGGCCAATTCACTTCCACCCATCCTTTGCTGGATCACGAATATCATGCAGGCTATTATTCCAATAAGAATGGATAAAAGTAGTCTGTACAAAAAGACATGCTCATCAAACAGAAATTCCATCCATTGAAATAACCAGAGCCCGAGTGGAGGCTTTAGATCCAGCACATCAAGGTATAGTTGGGCACCCGAATTAAGTTCCTGCCCAATGGCAATGTAAGTTCCTTCGTCCTTATCCAAATAATTAAAAAAAGTGGGCCAACGGGATCCCATCGATGCAAGTATGAAAACCCAGAGCGGGTTGAGATATGATTTCCAATTTTTCACTATTCAATACTTATAAATCGAATATGGCTAAAATGGTCTTTTGAGAAAAATGGGATATCGCTTTGGGTATAGAATGTTCCATCTTGATAAATAGGACTATTGATCCAGACATTACATGGTTGGTCAGGAATCTTAGCCCATGTTTTGTCAATTCGCGCCTTCAAATCATGGTCTATATAAAACTCAACGGCCTGGGGTGACCACTTGATTTCATACATATGATATTCTTCAAAGAATGAACGGTCCATTTCTTGGTAAATAGGGTAATTGAGTTGATAATTATTGAAGCGATCAACTTTATCCTTTTCATTGACAATCATCTCATCCCCGGGCTTTACTTTCACTTCTTCATCACGCATATAATCTACTATAGAGTAATTGGCAAAAGCCGCATCTTTCCAGGGTTCTTCATAAATTTTCGACCATATTTCAATGTCAATCTCGAAGGGCTGTTTCCCTGCATCATTGGTTAAATAATTGTAAGGGTTTCCTGGAAAGGTATCCGCCCTGGTGTACCTTTTCTGATACAACCACAGGTTGTGAATTATACCAGTTGGCGTATTTTCTTCATTCCTGACTTGCGCCAGTTTAGCTACTACTTTGAGTGTGCCGTACATAAATTCTGGCTTGAATTTCCACTCTCCCCAGGTTTTCTGTTTTTTCTGAGGATTGGAACCGGGAATCCGGAGAAACAGGCCATTTTCAGTCAGGGCAACGTTTTCGTGCCTATTGCCATAAGTAGTGGGAATACGAGAAGCTTTACTTATATCGCCTTCAAAAAAGGCATCTGGTGTCCAACGGTCTCGAATAACATCTTTGTTATAAATAACCTGTTGATCACAAGTATCACATAGTTTCTTTTGATCCCCTTCAGCAGTGAAGTATACCCAACCCGGCTCTAGCATATTGTATCCATCAAATGTTTCGTTCAAGAGTTTGAACCTGAAATGCCCGGGTGGCACATAAGCCGTTCGTTGATTAAAAAAAGAAGAATCTTTATTCATGAGGCTTTTTTGCAACTCCGCAAAGGGATTCATCTTCCAAAAAACCAGGCTATCCCGCCATGGATCTAATTTCGATCCTGCGGGTTTCGTCCACAGCATAAATTCGTATTCACCTGGTCTTGCCGGCCCATACAGTCCCGTTCTTTCATAAGCATCGTCTTTGGGGTCCTTTCCAATGATATAAGGCAGGTAGCAGTCTTCAGTTTTGTTGGGTGGAATACAAATTTGAACAGCTTCGGAACCACCAAAATAATTGGTGCGGTACCATTCTGCACCTGAGGTATCGATCTGAGATGAGGTCGGATAAGCATAACTCACGTTCTGAAATAATAATTGAAGATCAAGGCAAAGGGTATCTTTCGACTTGTTCTCTACTATGGCCTTTGCCTGAGCATATTTCTTTTGATGTCCCGGATTCGGATAAGCAATATTGGCATAATGGTAGAATTCAGGATTGTATTTGTGTATGTATCGATGGGTATACTGAAAACGTTGGTAAATAGGTTGATCAAGTGGGTAGAAATTCACTCGATACTTTTCATTTTCAACGAATTTCACTGCCTCTCCAAAAGATCCGTGGGGCAGTTCCATCCTATTCACATAAGCCGGAATCTTTGTCAATCCGAAAGCGTTCACTGAATGGAGAGGCTGCTCAAAAAAAGCATTGAAGGATTGCCAATCAGATGACTGAACCTCTGGGGGATCAAACTGTCCGAAGCGATAAGGATAGCGATTCATCTCGTTTTTCTCACTATTACAGGCGGCAACAGCAAAAAACGCAAGTAAAACAATGAATGACCAGTTAAGCGTCCTCTTCTTCATGAATCAAAAGTAGTGAAGAATTCTTTTTCCCTCTCTTGCATCAAGTTTAGTGTGATTCGCCTGTTCCTGTAAAGCTTATTTTTTGACTACAGGAAAAGACATGACTGCATCATCAGCATGTAATCTCAGCATATAGATGCCAGAAGCAAAATGTCGGAGGTCGATAATTTTTCTGGGATTATGAAAATGCAAAATGGTTCTTCCACTCAAATCCAGTAATTCCATCGACTGAAAATTCCAATCAACCGGAATCTCAATAAAGAGCCTGTCTTGCACAGGATTGGGATATAAATGCAGATTGTCTTGGCCCAAAGAAGTTTCCCCATTACTCAGCAATTTATCCTGCGACAACCAAACGATCACCGGGTCATGGTCTGCACTGCGGTACATATTGTTTTGATAGAAATCCAGATTGTCTTCGGCATAATCCAGGAACCTGGGCTCAGTAGAATTGATTCTCAGTATTTGCTTCGCAT
>DATFJT010000133.1:0-5764 GCA_035269065.1 Saprospiraceae bacterium
TCCGATGAGGTGAATGAGAAGTAAGCGGGAGTTAAAGCTGTTGTGATGTCCTGTCCATTCCCCAGATTGAAAGTTGTCGATAAGCCCTCTACACTGGTCGCACCACCCACAAATCCGTCTATTGATTCATTCTCACCATTAAGAATAGCTGGCCGGGGATGAGCAATGGTACCTAATTTTTCAAACCTGATTTCATCAAACCACAAAGTATACCCCTGTCCATTGGTTTCTTCGGTGCCATCGGAATACCAAAAAAGGCCGCGTTCGTTCACCAGCTTTTCAGGGTCTGGCATAGGGATGATGTATTTCGTCCAATTTGTTCCCACCGCTAATGATGTCAGGCTTACCTGGTATTTGTTCTCCAAAAAGTCCTGCCCAAATCCCACCTCACTCAGCGTAATGCCCTGGGAGGCCTTTGCATAAAAGGTGAGGGCATCATAACCAGTCAGGTTTCTCCCTGCCCCATCTACGCGTAAAATAGCACCTGCATAATTGCCATTTGGATCACCCGCATTTGGCACATCCACCCGGTAGGAGGCCCTGCTCTCAAATCCCTCACTATTGTCTACAGAAAATGCATCCAGTTTAGAATCGGCAAATGGTAAATAAAAATCATTGCCGAGGCCCACAAAATTATCTGTGAATATGTCTCCTGTTGTAGAAAAAGTAGCAGGAACTACATCATCAGAAAGTTCTCTTTCACATCCGGCCAATGTGAGCAGTAATATAAAAGGTAAAAAAAGTCTATTTCTGAAACCGTAATATTTCTTCATAATGTGTTGATTGTTATTGACCAATATTTACATGCAGGTAGGTCCTGATTTCCCATTCTGACCCATTTGGAAATCCTACTGGACTTAAAGGCGGATCCTCAAATTCATCGGCCTGCAGGGGAGCATATCTTGGTGAAAACTCATCCAATGATCTCCAGGTTCCCTGGATACCCAATGAGGTGCCCGGCAAAACAAACCAGTCCGGGTTGCCCAGGTTTGTAGATACATCGAGCATCAATTGCACCGGGTAGGTCAGGTTAAAATCCCTGTGGTAATCAAATGGCCCCCAATCATTGATGCGCACATGCGTTTGAACCTTCATTGATTTATGAATCATTCTCAGATCTCCTCCATAACGCGTGATGAGTCGATCGCTGTCTCCGTTCGCCTGGCCGTTCCCGTAAAACAGGTTGGCAATGATTCCTGTCTGACTGGTCAGTTTGGATACAATTCTTGAATTGACCTCCCACAGGTCTTCCTGGGGGGCTGACTGATCAAAGGCAAATATTGTCCGGTCGGCCAAAAATCCAATGCCTGCATCTTGAGCGGTATAGTGTTTTCTGTAAACGAAACTCAGATCCATGGCAAATTTGGCATCCTCGGCTCTGTCATTGTTCCACTCATACATCCAGGTACCGGGTGTGGGGTCAAAGGAGATGAGCATCTCAAATCCCATCGTCTCTCTATTTCCGCCCCTGACGGCAAAAGGATCACTGATCCAGTTTCTCAATTTTCCGGGAGCCGCCACATCGTTCGGTATAGGATCCACTAAGGGACGCTGCCACAAGAAGTTCGGGGCAAATTGGAAATTGCCAAGAGAATAGGTAAAACCTGAGAGCACGTTGGTCATATTGCCACTCCCGCTGTCCTTCAATCTCCATCCTGTGAAAGTCGTTGTCTGATCTACCCCGCCATTGGCAACCAATCCCATGGCTGAGGCCTGACCATACCAATTGAATCGTCCACCGGCGTAAGTCAATTTCATTTTTCCTCCCCAATTGTCAGAAGATTTAATGCGATCCACGACCACTTCCCCGTCGTCATTAAGGTCCTGGTAGGCGATACCATTCAAGGGGTTACCTCCCCAGATACCTCCGAGACTTAATTCTATGTCATCTGTTATCTCCTTTTCTACGGCGATTGTCGCTCTTTCTGTCGCCCAGGGCGGGATCACACCACTTCTTACCTGGTTGGGGTTTAATTCACGTACACCAGTAGCCGGATCAATATTCACCTCCGTATCAAAATCCCTGTGATAGATCCCTGTGACCTTCCAGTGGGCAATATCTGTGGTATATTTGAAGAGCATAGTAGGATTTGCTCCCCACCATAACTGTGGACCCAGGGCAGCTGTAAATCCACCAAGTTTACCTTTCCCCTGGATTTCCGCCCCGTTGATTTCACCATTATAAATATCCAGGTTCGGACCGTAGTTGGCTTCCGGATATAAGCCGAAAAAATCACCTTCATATCCCCAGTGATAATGTCCTGTTCTGTAAAAATACTTTAGATCGAAGTGCTTGGCATTCCATTCTACCTCTGCGTTGTAGACTCTCAAACGATTGTTGTCAGTCAGGATGACCTCTCCATCGTCCGTCTCCACCTTTACCGGCCTTGCAACATTCTCATAGAAAATTTCATTGATGGGATTTTCTGCCACTTTGCCCACGACGTTAAAATTGACATTGGCGCGAATGTTGGACGCCGGCCTTGCCTCTATACCCACAAAATAGGATTGCATGTGGTCAAAACCGGTTTGGTTCGGGTAGACATCAGAATCCGGATCAGCCGTTTCCGGTGTGGTTAAGAGGCTGCCTCCGGTAGTGAACATATCGAAATTGGCCTGCAAATTACTAATGCTTAATTTTTGTGTGCCCTGTGCTGCCAAAGCGGCTTTATCTCCCCGGGCCCTAAGCATTGCATCCGTTAAATTAATACGACCGAAATAGCTTTGGACGGACTCCAGTGAGGTGCCATTCTCATAGAGGTTTAAATTATGCGCCTCCTGTAAAGCGTAATAAGCTGCTCTTGGATACAATTTATACAAGCCCAACTCATTAGTGGGCCCTTTCGCACAAATACCAAACCACTCTTCGTTCATATTATTGGCTCCAGGGAAGGCTTCATCGATGGTATATCCCCCGGCATTCCAGGTGGATTCCGTCTGCTGGCTGTCAGCATCTTTTCGATCATCGAAGCCCGCTTTCCACCATCCGTCTGAGAACTGAAATGTAAATCCACCTATTGAGTTGTTGGCCAAACCGAGCCCGGCAGCATTCTCATAAATCTCTCTCCAATTATTCACCAGGTAATACGCCTGCATCTCCTGATCCTCCTGGTTTTTGATGGCATTGTAGGCATCTGACCCGAACTCGGTGAACATAATCGGTTTATTGAACACGTCTTTGACCACCTGGAACATGTCACCAAAGGACACCCCTCGATAAGCGTTGGTGCCGTAGATATCCACATCCTTGCATTCCTCGGCAATAATGTCCAAAAAAAGCACATCACCATTGCAGATCGCCACAGGATGAGAAGCATCCATTGACTTCATCGCTTTCGCCGCATCATTCATCAATTTGTACATGGGGCGACCGCGCTTTTCACCGATGAGCTTTATTTTGTCTTCGCCTTCGGGAAAGTCTTCTGTTTCAGCACCCTGCCAAAAGAGGCCATAGTTGTTTTCATTTCCCAACAGGTACAGCAAAAGCCCCCTGGTATTTTTGTACTCATTTACCATAGTCTGTACCTCCGACATCAGATACTCCATGGTTTTGGCATCGTCATATTCCGTAATCGGGGTCCAAACTCCGTCGAGGGTTAGCCCATATCGGCCAAATGTGTGATTCAGCATCGTGTAAATACCATAGTTGTCATAGATGTAGGTAATCCATTTCGGTTGGATGCCCGTATACACCCTGATGACGTTGACCCCCATATTTTGCAGTAAAGCCATCTCTGCATCAAGGGCTGCCTGGATAATATTGTCGGGCTTATTCCAGAAATCTGCATCCACCACATCGGTACCGATGGGCACATAATCCCAATTCATCCCATTCAACATCATCGGACGATTGTCGACCATGAGTCGAAAGCCATCAGAGGATTTGTCCACTTTTACCACTTGCGATTGCCCCCACACGGATAGAAAGCCAACACAGCATATAAGAATGGTGAGCGTATACCGGCCAATAATTTTCATAATTGAATGTTTTTCAAAAGCGCAATAGAAGAGCGAAAGCCACATTTTGTTTACACCTGCTTAACACTCCATTAACATGACATAAGGTAGAGCTTAATGCCAGTACTTTCCCAATAGAACAACCCAACATTACCACAACAACACAAAAAAACCTCTACAACAACAGTACATCAATTATTATTATTAATATGTGTAAAACACTATTTATGTGATTTTTGAGAACTTTTATTGCTTACACAAGTCGGCAAAATCAAACAAAGACGAACAGATGTACATACAACATATGTGTGGGGCAAATTTCTCAGGCACTACAGTAAAAAGTCCTTTAGTAGGAGATCATAAAGTCGTTGAGATTGGTATTGCTGTCCAAATTGAGCTTCTTTCTCAATCGATACCTGCTCACCTCTACCCCCCGGACAGATATACCCAACAGAGGGGCAATTTCTTTGGTGCGCAAATTCAGTCTCAAATAGGCACACAATTTCAGATCATTCGGTGTCAGATGTGGATATTCCTTTTTCAGACGGCGTATAAAGTTATTGTGAATGCGATTGAAATGTTTGGTGAAATTCTCCCAGTCTTCCTGCAATCTCTTGTCATCTTTCAATTTATTCTCAATTACCCGCAGTTCTTTTTTTGCCACCGGATCTTTCACCCGGCCGGAAACATTCTCAATCTCTTTCCTCAGTCCATTGAGAAGTTCTGATTTTTGCAATAGATGCATGGTGGAGTTTGCGAGTGCCTTTTCCATTGCCCTTAACTCGAGGCGATCTTTCTCAGCTTGTAATTCTTGCATTTGAGAATCCATCTTTTTATTCTCAATCAGCAGCTTTTTCTTGTCATTCCTCTCACGAACAACCGGCCAATAGCCCAAAAGGGCAAGTAATAAGAGCAAAAGCAAAACATACAGAGCACGTGCTACCCGGGACCAATACCAGGGAAAAGGGAGGTGTATTTCCAGAAGAGCAGGATACTTTAACTCCTTATTCTCATAAGTCACTCGGCCATCCAGCACATAGCGCCCGGGACTGAGGTTTTGCAAATGTATCGCTGTTCCTTCGAGCTCCTGTGACCAATCACTGTCTTTTTTCCTTAATACAGATCGCAGCTTAATATCCCCGGAGAGCATCTTTTTTCCGAGTACAGCAAGGTTGAGATTCAACTCGCGCATATCGTGATGAAGCTCTAACTGACTAATGGGTTTTGTCAACAGGGATGAGTAAAGCAAGCTATCCCCATGCTGTATTTTTTGCACCTTGAGATCTGCAGCTAGCCCCCGGATTTCCGGACGACGTATAATCACCCCTTGGTCGGAACAAATGAAAAATCGCTCCTCCAGGAATACAAGATTTTCAAAACCACCTATAAAAAGATTTTGAGTAGGGAACAATTGCTTTTTACGGTACTCTGTCGACGTACCCAATTGCTCTTTTTGCAATATTCCGGTGTTATGGTCCGTAATATAAAAGTGGCGATCACCATCCGTTATCAACCTGACAAGGCTTTCTTTCTCAAACAGGGCATTCAAATTCTCATCCAATACAAAACTGTCTCGATCATGAGAAAAAGCGTAAAGCTGACCTGTACTCGTTACAACAACTTGATCGTCAAATTTGAAGGCATAGCAATTGCTTATTTCTGGAATCCCGCGAATATCCTCCGATGGGAATAGCTGTTGATCACTAAAATCATCATTCCAAAGAATACGAAAAACACCCATGTAAGGATGACTCATCCACAACTCATGGCTGTTAGGGCTCACTAATATCCTGGAGGAAACAGAAAG
>DATFJT010000134.1:0-26248 GCA_035269065.1 Saprospiraceae bacterium
CCGATCATCCTCGGTGAACAAAACTACCAGTTCCGAGCGCAGTTGCTGGCGCACCGGCAGATGAAAAGAGAGGTCGGACTGACCCTCGTAAGCAAACACCTGAAAATTTTACGGACTATTCTCTCTGAATTCTCAGATCTCTCCTCAGATATTTTTGTCAAATACTTCTACGCCCTTGGGATACAAGCCCACTATACCAATCCGGCCCTTTTTGCAGAATTGGATAAAAACAGTTATGAACTGCTTCGTCTGGGTGATATGCAAGCTGACATTAGGGAGGTAGAGCCTTTCATCAGGAACAGTGACGTCTTTTGTTTCGATATTTCTGCCATTAGGAGCTCTGAGGCTCCCGGACAGGTACAACCTACTGCAGGTGGACTATTCATGGAGCAGGCTTGTCAAACCTGTCGCTATGCGGGATTCAATCCGGGAATTGGTTCTTTTGGCGTCTATGGATATAATCCAATCCTCGATCGAGACGAATTGACTGCTTCCACCATAGCGCAAATGATTTGGTATTTTATTGATGGGCATCAACATCGGGAAAAAGATGATCCACAAAACAAAGAAGGCATGCTGGAATTCATCGTGGATTACAAAATCAAGGACGAACCTGTTAAATTTTACAAAAGCATAGGATCTGGCAAATGGTGGGTAGATATCTCTTTTATGTATCCCAATCGGGGAGAGAGCGATATTCTGGCTCCCTGTTCCTATGATGATTATGTAAAACTTTGTAATGATGAGTTGTCCGAACGTATTTTGAAGTTGATCAAGCGCTCGATTAGCTAATCTTTTTTAATTATTGCATCAGCGCTTCCATCCCTACACTTCTGCTTCCTTTAACAAGCACCGTAAATTCTAAGCGGCAAATGGTGTCGAAATCCTTCCGGGCATCCTCTACCCGATCATAGTGAATCATGCCTTTGGGCAATGTGCAGGAACCAAATGAAGCGCCAATCAGTACAACTGGTGAAAATTTCCCTTCTGACAATTGATCAACAATTTCCTGATGAAGTGAAACAGAATGCTCCCCCAACTCCAACATCTCACCTAAAAAAACGGCCTTGTTTTCCCCTTCCATGGCGGACAGGTTTTCCAAAGCAAATCTTACACTGTCCGGGTTGGCATTGTAGGCATCCAGGATGACGCGTGCTCTGCCAATATCAATTGTTTGAGAACGCATGTTTTGTGGTTGGTAGGAGGCAATTGCCGATAAAATGTCTTGGATAGGCACCTGGTAATACAAACCCGATGCTATGGCATAGCGTATATTTTGCAGATTGTAACGTCCTACCAGATGAGTGGATAGCTCACCGACAGTGTTGCCGTCAATTTGTACCTCTAGCAGAAGATGTGGACTCTCACGAATCATACTCAATTGAATAACGGGAGCATAGGTCTTAGCTTCCGGTGGAAAAGTTCCTGCCAGGCTTTTTTCTTTTCTGTCCAGAATGAGGGTTCCGTTTCTATTTAACACCTGCTTAAAAAGTTGCGATTTTTCTTTCCGAACGCCCTCAAGGTTGATCAATTCTTCAAGGTGTGAGCGACCCACATTTGTAATAATGCCACAATCGGGTCTTGCGATCTTGCAGAGCGCTTTGATATCTCCCGGTCTGTTCGCGCCCATTTCAATGACGGCCATTTCATGTTCTGCTGTCATTCGTAAGAGGGTAAGAGGCACCCCAAAATGATTGTTGTAGTTGCCATCTGTTGCAAGCACTTTATACTTTTTTTGTAATACTCGTGCTATCAGTTCCTTTGTGGTTGTTTTACCATTGCTACCCGTAATACCCAAAAGCGATTTCAGACCCACCTGTTGGCGATGGAAGGTCGCGAGTCTCTGTAAACTTTCCAGTACGTCTTCTACCAGGATACACCCCTCCTGCCAGTAATTCTCATCGTCAATGACTGCAGCCGCGGCTCCTTTGTTCAAAGCCTGCGCTGCATATTGGTTGGCGTTGTGCGTCTTTCCTGTCAATGAGAAAAAAAGCATGCCTTCACATGGTTTTCGTGAGTCCGTACTCACCCCGGAACTGTCCAAAAAAACTTTATATAATTGCTGTAAGTTCATAAAAAAAGTCCCTCCAATCACTGGGATTAGAGAGACAGATTATTCGTTTTCTAAGCTTGTTGACTTTATTTGTATCGTCTTTGTGTTCTTTTCTCAGCCTGTTTTCCAAACTGGTTACCTCCCTTGAAGTCATTACCGGCAGGACTTCCTGTTCTAGTCATGGCGCAACGGAAACCTACAGTTCTTGAACTCTGATCTTCCTGCATATAACGTCTGGTTCCTGGCGACAACCAATAAGCTCTGTCAGCATATGAACCTCCTTTAATCACCCTTGATTCGTCATTGATCAATGTCGTTTCACCGTAATCATATTCTACGTTTGATGTTTCATCACCATCCAGGTAATTGTAAACGTGAGAAGTGCGGTAATTTGTTCTATCAATATTGGCGGTATCGGGTATTTCTTTATAGCGTATTCTACCCAGACTGTCTTTCTCTACAGGTCGTCCATCCTCGTCAAGAACCATCTCCTTGAATATACCTCCTCGATAGGGGTTCAGGTCGTGGTTCTCCACATCTCTTAAAGTACTTGATGTCAATGGTCTGTACAAGTCTGCCGTCCATTCGCTTACGTTTCCACTCATGTTGAACAAGCCAAAATCGTTTGGCATGAAAGATCGGACCGGGGCAGGAATAGGCGCGTTGTCATTCAATGCTCCTGAGATACCCATATAGTCACCAGCTGATCTTTTGAAGTTGGCCATCATAGCACCCTGGTATTTATCGCGAACTTGATACCTCATGGTATTGTTATCCCAGGCATAAATTCTTCTGTCAGAAATGCGTTCGTCATCATTCACTTGATTTCCTTTCAATGCCAATGCTGCATATTCCCATTCTGCTTCAGTAGGCAAGCGATAAGAAGGCAACAAAATACCATCTTCGAATCTAACATCTCTTTCCCCTCCCGTTCTTTGGTCTTCGAGATTCTTTCTTACACTGGGCTCATATTGCCCAAGCAAATATGCCTCTGTATTGAAATTTTCTGCATCTTTTTGCTCAGGGTTTAAGTTGATAATTCCCCTTTCAACAAGAATCATTTCATTGACACGATCTGTTCTCCATTTGCAGAATTCATTCGCTTGAACCCAGTTGACACCAACAACAGGATAATTGTCGTAGCTCGGATGTCTGAAATATGTTTCAACATATGGCTCGTTGTAAGCCAATTCTTCCCTCCAGACAAGGGTATCAGGTTTAGCGGTGTTCAATACCTCGGGATAACTCTCACCGAATGTATTGTCCAACCAGAAAAGGTATTCTTTGTAATCGATGTTGCGTACCTCCGTTTCATCCATATAAAAAGAGGATACCGTTACCCTTCTAGGGATGTTGTCCCACTCATATGTGATATTTTCCTGGGTCCATCCCATAGAGAATGTACCACCTTCAATTAAAACGAGATTAGGTCCAGTTTCCTGGCCCTCGTAATCTACACGTTCGAATCCACCCCATTCCTGGTCGTTGTATTTCCAACCAGTTGTGGAGGAACGTTCTCCGCTGCCGCATGAAAAGAATAGAAATGCCGCAACCGCAATGAGCAAGAAATTAATTCTTAAAGACATTGACACTAGATTAAGATTTGTTATAATGAATAGAATTGAATTGCGCTTCGGCGCTCCAATAAAATAGCTAATCTACTTAAAATATTGTCTCAACTCCAAAATTTTAACGAAATAATCTAAAGCAATCATTGAACTGCTTTTCCCTATATCGCTGCATGAGACGATCATTTTCCGCGAAATTGATCGTGACCGTAATCTCATGAGCACCACCCGTTAATTCATTAGATAATTCAGAGACAATAAAATCATAAGAATATGCCAGTTTGAATATGCCCGAACGCATCCCTATCATACCGATTACCGCATCGGGATTATTCAATGCATGTCGGTACCAAAGGCCACCGTATAATTTATCTGTACCGCCAAAGAGGCCACCATTGAATTGACCCAGCCCTCCCTGCTGAACGTAAAGAGCATAAGGAGAAATAAAGGTCTCCACCTCACCGCGAAGAGATTTTTGCAGAGGAATGTCCCAGCCAAACTGCGCGCTGTATCTAACATCAATGCCATAATCCACCCCGTCGCGTTCCCTTAAGAAATTAAAATCCGGAGTATTAACATGCTTGGCACTTACCCCGAGGTAAACATTTTGATGATAAAAAGTCAAGCCGGCGCCAATATCAAGATCAACAATACTATTACCCCCGGGAGCTGTTTCTGCGCTTTCTCTCATTTGTCCATCCGGCCAAACTAAGCCGGTTTCAGGATGCAATTGGTCAAAAAATATCAATTGGTCGTAATCAAGAATTTCTTGTCTAAGCCCAGCTTCCACACCAATTCGGATACCTGTTGCATCAGCAAATCTGCCGTTGTAGACATACTGAGCATGAATATTATTCACCTGAAAAACTCCGGAGCCATGTCTGTCGTGCATAACACTTATGCCAATTCCACTGTTATATCTATCAATGTATTGATCGTACATGGCGACGTAAGAAACATAGGCGTTAGGCCACTGTGGAGCTCTATTGCGATAACCGGCTACAAATTTTGGTGCCACTGATGTACCGACCAAAGCCGGGTTGATTTGTGCAGGGACAGCATGGAACTGACTGAAAATTAGGTCCTGACTCCGACAAAGCACGGTCACGAGCAGGAACCCTAATAAAAGATATACTGTTTTTTGCATAAATACCGGTATGATCCGTCGAATATGTTAAATTAAATTTAGATAAAAATAATGAATAGGTCAAAACGTTTTGACCACGACTCATTATCCACCAACAGAATATTATGAAAACAGTTTGGACCGTTTTTTTAATCTCCTTTCTTCTCTGTACGATGCACGCACAGTCAGGAGTCATAGAAAAAGAAATACAAATAGCTCTTGATAGTTTTGAACGCACCCCTAACGATTGGCCTGTTTTCAATGAGCTATCTGAGTTCAATGATATCGCTTACTATGAAGATATTTCCAGCCTGAATGCCAGAGTCAATGCAAGCTTTGAGATATCCGAAGAAGTATGGGAACCTTGCCCAGTAAACATTCCCCTTTCTCCAGTGGCAGACGAGGATTTGTTTCTCCAGTTTGCCGACCAGGCAGGCCGGAATACAACTACCATCAAAACCTACATTCACCCATTTCGACTCAATGGCAATCAATGGGAATACTTGCGTTCCTTTCGCTTGAGCGTTTTTTACGACGAATTGCCTCCCGAGCCACTTTCAGAAGCCTTGAGCTCTCGCCTATCTGATGGACAATTGTTCCAATTCCCGGTAGAGCAAGAAGGTTTTTACAAAATAGATTTCAATTATGTCAATGCCCTTCCCTCCGTAGATGCCGCTTCTTTGGATCCTGCGCAAGTCATGTTGTTAGGTACAGACGGTGGTCCTCTACCGGAGAGTAACAGAGATCGTCAACATCGACAATTACCTGAATTACCACTTCATTTTGAAGGAGATAATGACAGCCAATTCGAGCCAGGAGAATATTTCGTTTTTTATGCTTTTGGAGCAGACCAATGGGTGTCCAGTGACGAAGCAGATCTGGGTTATCGCTATGAGAAAAACATCTACGATGATCGAAATTATTACGTATTGAAAATAGGTGCCGCGGAAGGTCTGCGTGCGGAAATAAAAAACTATACGGCAAATGGATTAAGCATCGATGCCTATGACAAATTGTACCATTACGAAAAAGATGAACGCAACCTCATGTACGAATCATCCGCCTTTTACGGATCAGGACAATTGTGGTTTGGCGAATCATTCCGAAATTCTCCTGCCACCGACTTTTTAGATCTCAATCTATCTGACCGCGTTCCCGATGCTGAAGTACAGGCAGAGTTGGTGATGGCTATCAGGCACAGTCGATCTTCCCGCTTTTATCTCACGGCCAATGGAGAAAATTTAGTCTCAGAAGTGGCTTCTGCAGTTTCTCTTAGCACAACGACCGGCACCTATGCAGATTACGAGCGCTTGGTTCATGCCTGGAGACCGGAAGCGGAAATTCTTTCTCTCGGCTTAAATTATGCTGATAACGGTACAGCTTGGTTGGATTATATGAGCGCCAGCTACAAGGCAGAACTCCTTTACACTCAAAATGTAGAAGGAGGTTTTCGATTCAGCAACAAGGAGGCCAACAACGCCGATACGGTGGAATTCGAAGTCAACGCTCTTCCCACCAACGCATTGGCTATTCGAATGGGAGACGATGGTAAATTAACCGTACTCGAAGTAAATAATGGTCGCATTGCTGATGACAATGAAGGTGCCGTTTATTTCTATGGCATAGCAGATCTCGATGACTTGTCGTCTCCTGGTAACGCTGAAGTTTTACAAAATGAAGATATTCTATCCCAGACTGACCTCGACCTGCTAATTATCTATCCTGAGGATTTTGAGGCACAAGCCATGCGTTTGGCTGACCATAGAAGAAATTTCAATCAGCTAAAAGTAAAATCCGTACCGATTCAGGACATTTACAATGAATTCACTGGCGGGCGCGCGGATATCTCAGCCGTTCGCGATTATTGCCGCTACCTATTCGAAACCAGTTCAAGCTTCAATTATCTTCTCTTATTTGGCGGAGGTACCTTTGATGTGCGAAATCGATATAATCAAAATGAGAAATTGGCTTATGTGCCTACCTATGAAACCAAAAGTAGCCTGAATGGCATCAGCGCCTACCCATCTGATGATTATTTTGCCCTGCTAAATGAAAATGAAGGAGGAGACATTGGCAGTGGCAGTGTGGATATTGGTGTAGGACGACTACCTGTAAATACCGAAGCTCAAGCAAGAACCGTAGTGGATAAATTAATTGCTTATGATACAGATCCCTCTACTTTCGGGGACTGGAAAACTTATCTGACATTTATGGCTGATGACGAGGACAGCAACAGGCATTTCACAGACGCAGATGATGTAGCCCAGCGCACCAAGAGTAATTACCAGGATTTTAATGTGGACAAGATATACTGGGATGCTTACGAACAGGTTTCAACCTCAGGTGGTCCCCGATACCCAGATGCAAAGGAAGCGCTCAATAATAATTTAAGTGAGGGCCGACTGGCCATTTGCTACCTCGGACACGGGAGTTACAGAGGACTTTCTCAGGAACGCGTGATCGTAGCAGATGACATTTCCAACTGGAACAATGTCAATAAATACCCACTTCTCATTACAGCCACCTGTTCTTTCTCAGCCTATGACGATCCGTCATTTTACTCTGCCGGGGAACTTACATTCCTTAAAGAAAATGGGGGCACAATCGGACTTTTTACAACGACCAGACTGGTCTACGCATCAGGAAACAAACACCTGACCGATGATGTATACGACAATCTATTTGAGCGAGACGATGCTGGCATGCCTAAAAGATTGGGTGATGTCATCCGTCTTGCCAAAAATGAAAATGTAGGAAACAATACGCGCAAATTTTCTCTCCTCGGGGACCCTTCCATGCGACTGGCCATGCCCCTCTACCAGGTGAATACCACTTATATCAATGGACAAGCTGCTGAAAGTGTAGATGCAGATACCCTCAGCGCTCTCGAGCCATTGCTTCTGGAAGGTGAAATCAGAGACTACAATGACAACCTGCTCAGCGATTTTAATGGAGAGATTACCATCACCGTGTTTGATAAGGAGCAGACATTAACAACGTTGGGCCAGGATGGAGGATCGCGAGTGGCGGAGTTTAAGTTGAGAAATACTGTCTTGTTTAAGGGGGTCGCCTCTGTCAACAATGGTCAATGGGCTCTTGAATTCATTCTCCCGCAGGATATCGACTTTGAGATCGGACAGGGCAAAATCAGTTACTATGCACACGACGGCTTACATCAAGATGCCTGGGGCACCTATGAAAATATTTATATCGGGGGAATCAACGAAGAAGCCGAGGAAGACGACGAGGCTCCTGAAGTTATGGTCTTCATCAATGACGCCGATTTCGAATTTGGAGGAATTACAGATCAATTTCCCAGTTTGTATGTAGAACTGGAAGACAACCAGGGCATCAATATCAGCTCCAGTGGTATCGGCAGAACGCCATTTGCTTTATTAAATGACGGAGAACAAAGATTCTCCCTGGAGCGATTCTATCGAAGTAACACCAATGATTCCAGATCAGGCACCATCTCCTATCCTATGGGTCGCCTGGAGCCGGGAAGGTATCGGGTTGAGGTTAAAGCCTGGGATATACAGAACAATAGCGGTATAGGATATACAGAGTTTGTAGTGCTTGAAAATGATGAAAAATTGATCGATCATTTAATCAATTATCCCAATCCCTTCTCAAACAGCACGATTTTTGCATTTGAACATACTTTAGCTGGCGCCAATGCGAATATCTTTGTAGACATATTTAATGCACAGGGTCAGAAAGTCCGTCTTTTGGAAGTGGACAACCTCAGTTTGGGAGGTTATCGCGTAGATGGAATAGAATGGGTAGGTGATGGTAGCAACGGCTTGTCTCTGCCCAATGGCATTTACTTCTACAGGGTGCGATTGGAGACCTCTGGTTCAGACGCTCGTAAATATGAGAGCGATACCAAAAAACTGATACTGATCAAATAATTTTTGGTACGCACTTGCGTTCAATACGAGTTGCTCGAACTTATTACCTTTGCGCAGCTAAAAAACTGTTTACGCGATTTATAATTAAATGAACAACTGATGAATTTCAGATTACTCGGCATTTTATTCTTCTTGAGCTCTTTTACACTTTTGAGTGCGAAGAATTGCTTCACCTGCATTAAAAATGGTGAAGGAGATTGGATATTGCCAAACGGCGAACCTTGTCCGAACCTGATCCAGACGGCCGTTCCCTTTTTGAGAATTGCCCCTGACGCACGATCAGCCGGTATGGGAGACATGGGCATTGCTACTTCTCCTGATGCAGCTGCTATGCACTACAACGCCGCCAAATTGACCTTCATGGAAGAGGACCTCGGCTTTCAGGCCACTTATACTCCCTGGCTGCGTGCCCTTAATCTTGACGACGTCTTTTTGGCACAGTTGGTCGGAAACAGAAAACTCGATGAAAACCAGTCTATCGGACTCGAATTGAAGTATTTCTCTCTGGGAACCATACAGTATACTGATAATACGGGTAACCCCACCAATCAGGGTAGGCCAAATGAGTTCTCCCTGGCAGCAGCCTATTCGAGGAAGCTCTCCAAAAATTTAGGTGTAGCCGTAACGGGTAAATTTATTTATTCCAACCTCGCTGCCGGTCAGATCGTCAATGGTATTGAAATCACAGCAGGTACGGCCGGTGCAGTGGATTTATCTGTTTACTACGACAAGGAAATGGGGAGTAAAACCAATCCTTCGAGATTGCGTCTTGGAGCGGCCATCACAAACCTTGGCAACAAGATATCCTACTCTAACAGCGTGGAGAGAGAATTTATTCCCACTAATTTAGGGATAGGCGTCAACTACGAGTACCAGATAGATCAATACAATAAAATTTCCTTCGGTGTTGATTTTAATAAATTATTGGTTCCGACCCCACCACTTGATTCTATCGAAATAGCCAATTACGATCCTCCGGGAACCATTGCCGGTATGCTGCAATCTTTTGGCGACGCCCCGAACGGCTTTAGCGAAGAAATGCAGGAAATTTATATCAGTACAGGTCTGGAATATTGGTATGACAATCAATTCGCCGTAAGGGCCGGATACTTTCACGAGACTTCCGCCAAGGGTGACAGACGTTTCATGACCGTAGGTGTAGGTCTGAAGTATAATGTTTTTGGATTGAACTTCTCCTACCTCATTCCTACCAATATGCAACAGAGTGCTCTGAACAATACTTTGCGCTTCTCTCTCATCTTTGATTTATCGTCTACTACAAATGCAGAGGATATTTAAAAAGCGCTTTTCAAGATATTTGTAAAAAAGAGCGACCTGATCGGTCGCTCTTTTTTTATGGAAGATGTATAAGCCGGATTCTGTTCTCCGCAGCAAGCGGAGCCCTGTCATTTATCTGATCTGCCTACCCCTCAGCTAAAGCGAGCAACTTCTTGTTCTATACGAACCAGCTGATATACATGGCATTTCAACTCGCAAGGTTTATCCGAAATTGGCATCACTGCCGATTCCTGTGCGCTCTTACTTTAAGTCCCTAGGGACCGCACATTTTCACCCTTATCCGCCTGAGGCGGACGGTATAGTTTCTGTGACACTTTCTGTAGTCAATTATTTCTAATTCACCCCCGCCTTTGGGACGGTACGATGCTCTACGTTGTCCGGACTTTCCTCATCCGCCTGCGGCGGACGCGACAAGGCCATCTTCCAAATTCTTGTCCATTACAACAAATATAAACAGCTATTTTAATTACCTGGTTCCAACTGCAATCGAAATCATTCGATTGCAGGTCGGCTGAAATCCATCATTATATGTAATTTTGTTATATTCGACTAGTTGAAAAAACGCGTTTAAAGGCCACTACATATGTCAAAAATTGACGATCATATTGATCGTAATAAAGAAAAAGAAGCCATCTGGCGAGAAGTTGCCAAACAAGTGGCACATGAGATAAGAACGCCGCTTAGTTCCATGAAACTCAATATACAGCATCTGCAAAGAATGGCCACCCGGGAAGGGAAAGTCGACCTTCCCCAAATAGAGCGAGTAGGTGGAGCCTTAATTCAGCAGATCGATAATCTTGCTCATATTGCCAGTGTTTTCAGTAATTATGCAGAGCTTCCTCAACCAGTCTTCGAGAAAATATCTTTGAATGAATTGTGCAAAAATGCATTCATCACTTTCGGGGAACATCAAAAGACTTGTTTTCACCTGGAATTACCCGAAGAAGAAATTTTTGTCCAGGCCGATAAGAATTATTTACTCCGCATTCTTAATAACATTCTCAAAAATGCGGTGCAAGCCATACCGGAAGGTCGTGATGCGCGCATTCAAATGGATCTGCAACGCAAGAACAAACACGCCCAGATCAAGATAACAGACAATGGCTGTGGTATATCTGAAGAAGAACGAGAATTGATATTCATACCCCACTTCACCACAAAAAAAACCGGGACAGGGTTAGGACTGGCCATCGTCAAAAATATCGTGGAGAAATTGAATGGACAAGTATATTTTCACAGTGCGGTAGATAAGGGTAGTTTATTTGTTGTAGAATTACCAATCTATGGATGACTTATTCGAACGACATGGATGGGAAGATTCATCAAAAGAAGAAAAAGCAGGAATTTATTATTTCCAGTCTGACAAGCAACTTCCATCATCAATTCTCGAGGAAATTGAGTACCTGGATCAACCGGATATCATGGTAGATATAGACGGACTTATAGAAAACAAAAAGTGGAAATCCTATCTTAACAAAGACCAATTCTTAGTACTTAATGACAATGAAAAGCTTGTGTGGAGCAATGGGTCAGAGACACACACAGGCAGCTGGGAGTACATGAATCATTCTTCGCTCTTACTTTTCAATTTTATTCAGCCCGGCAATGTGCAGCACCTCATTTACCAGGTTTTGCACTGTTCTGAAGACCTCCTCGTATTGAAACCACAACACGCCAATGGAGAGGAGGACTCAGCATTCTATGAAGTCTATTATCAAGGCAGAAAACCAAGCCAATCCCGTATCCAGGATATGCTCATGAATGCCGGAGAAACTGACAATAAGGAATGGCTTATTTACCTTTCAGCCGCCATCTTATTGGTTCTTCTGGTACTTTATTTTATGATTATTTACTGATGGCTTCTGCCATCGTTTTGCCTATATCAGCAGGAGAATTGACTACATGTATACCGCAGGACCTCATGATTTTCATTTTCGCCTCTGCTGTATCGTCTTCGCCACCAATAATAGCTCCCGCGTGCCCCATCGTTCGTCCTTTAGGAGCTGTCTGACCGGCTATGAATCCGACAACAGGTTTGGTGCCATTTTCCTTTATCCAGTTGGCTGCATCAGCTTCCATATTTCCACCAATCTCACCAATCATGATAATTCCATCCGTTTCAGGATCATTCATGAGCAGCTCTACTGCCTCCTTAGTTGTTGTTCCAACGATGGGATCTCCGCCAATACCAATACAAGTAGATTGGCCTAATCCGGCCTTGGTGACCTGGTCTACAGCTTCATAAGTAAGTGTTCCCGAGCGAGATACTATACCTATTCTACCTTTATTGTGTATAAAACCGGGCATGATACCGACCTTGGCTTCATCAGGAGTGATAATTCCCGGGCAATTGGGTCCAATCATTCTACAGTCAAAATCTTCCAAATAGGATTTTACCTTGACCATGTCCTGTACGGGAATACCTTCTGTAATCGTAATGATGACCTTGATACCTGCCTCAGCCGCCTCCATGATGGCATCACTTGCGAATCGAGGTGGGACGAAAATGATAGAGGTATCGGCTCCTGTTTCTTCTACAGCTTGACTCACAGTATTGAAAACAGGCTTATCCAAATGAGTCTGTCCTCCTTTTCCAGGGGTGACTCCACCAACAACATTGGTACCATATTCTATCATTTGGCTTGCATGGAAGCTGCCTTCCTTTCCGGTAAATCCCTGCACAATAATTCTGGAATCTTTGTTGACCAGTACGGACATATGTAATTTCTTTATTCGTTTTCTATAATGATAAGGTCTTCATCTCTGTCCTTGTAGAAATAACGTTCACGAGCGACCTTTTCTTTATTTTCCCGGAGATCCGCCAATTTGCGATCCAGGTCATTTATTTTTTCACGGTAACTCTGATTTTCCTTCTCCAGCTGAGAAACTGCGCTTTTGAGCTGCAGTTGCCGAATCAGATTGTACGAATCTATAAAACAAAAGAAGACCAGAAACATGGCTGTTGTGAGCCAATACTTGTTCTTCAGTATCTTTAACAGGGTGGCCAAAATTAAATTTTCCTTAAAGTTAAGACAATTCGAAAGAAAAAATAATTCCCTTTATCAATTTATAGCGCACCTGCAAACACAGCAGTACTTCCCAGCTCCTCTTCAATCCGTAATAGTTGATTGTACTTGGATATGCGATCCGTTCGGGAGGCAGATCCTGTCTTGATTTGTCCAGTATTTAGTGCCACGGCCAAATCTGCGATCGTGGTATCTCCAGTTTCTCCCGATCGGTGACTTATGACTGATGTATAGCTATTTGCCATCGCCAGCTGCACAGCCTCAATGGTCTCAGATAGTGTACCAATTTGATTCACCTTAATCAGAATGCTATTGGCCACGGATTCTTTAATACCCCTTGCCAGTCTTTTACTGTTCGTAACAAACAGGTCGTCCCCAACCAATTGAACACGATCCCCAAGTCTTTCGGTCATTTCCTTCCAACCACTCCAATCGTCTTCGTATAATCCGTCCTCAATGGAGAAAATGGGGTATTTCCCAATCCACTCTTCCCACATGCTGATCATATCTGAAGAACTCAATTTTCTACCATCAGATTTAAACAAATGATAAACGTTATCCTCTTGAATATAGAATTCTGAGGACGCAGCATCGAGCGCAATCTTAATATCTTCATCAGGCTTATACCCCGCATTCTCAATCGCCATTAAAATCAACTCAATGGCCTCTTCATTGGAATTGAGATGAGGTGCAAATCCCCCTTCATCTCCGACATTCGTACTATACCCTTTGTCTTTAAGCAGGGCCTTCAAATGATGAAATACCTCAGTTCCCATGGCCAATGCATTACTAAAAGTTTCTGCTCGATGAGGATAAATCATAAATTCCTGTATATCCACACTATTATCTGCATGAGATCCACCGTTGAGGATATTCATCATTGGAATGGGTAAAACGTGAGCATATAGCCCGCCTATGTATCGGTAAAGAGGAAGATGTAACTCCTGCGCAGCAGCTTTTGCACAGGCCAATGATACCCCGAGAATAGCATTGGCTCCCAGTTTGGATTTATTATCCGTGCCATCCAATTCAATTAGCAGTTCATCAATAAACATTTGCTCAGATACATCATATCCGATAAGACTATTTCCAATTTCTTCTTCTACATGCTCACAGGCAGTCAATACGCCTTTTCCCATATACCTTTTACCCTGGTCACGCAGTTCTACAGCCTCGTATTGACCGGTAGATGCTCCACTGGGAACCGCCGCACGGCCAATAGCTCCGGCCTTGGTAATCACGTCTACTTCTACCGTTGGGTTGCCTCTCGAATCAAGAATTTCTCTAGATACAATGTCGATAATTTCACTCATGGGGTTTTGATTTGTCGATTAGTTTAATGAATTCCTGGAAAAGATAGCGGGAATCATGAGGACCTGGATTAGCCTCAGGATGGTACTGAACCGAAAAAGCACTTTTTCCCCTTACTTTTATTCCCTCTATGGTGTCATCGTTTAGATTGACATGGGTGATGTCCACTTTATCGCTTTTCTTAAGGGCATCCATATCTACACCAAATCCATGATTCTGAGTCGTAATTTCACAGAGATTTGTTTGTTTGTTAATGACCGGGTGATTAATGCCTCGGTGGCCATGGTGCATCTTATAAGTAGGTATATCCATAGCAAGGCATAACAACTGATGCCCCAGGCAAATACCAAAGATGGGCTTGTTCATGATCAGCACTTTCTTGATGAATTCCACGGCGTAATTCATGGCAGCCGGGTCACCTGGGCCATTGGAAATAAAATAGGCATCAGGATTCCATTTCTCTACTTCCTCAAGAGGTGTTTTGGCCGGAAAGACCTTAAGGTAGCAGTTCATATTGATTAAATTGGATAAGATGCTTCTCTTTACCCCTAAATCCATGACTGCTATATGATACCAGGAGTCTTCGTTACCTAAATAATAAGGCTTCTCTGTACTCACCTTGCTGGCCAGTTCCATGCCATTCATGCTAGGATGTCCTTTCAGTTCCTTTTTGGCATCATTTAAACTTGTGCCATCGGTACAAATGATAGCGTTCATAGCTCCTTTCTGGCGTATATGTCTTACCAAGGCCCTTGTATCCACCTGTTCTATTCCTACTATATTATATTCCAGCAAATAATCCGAAAGATTATCATCAGATAGGCTCCTGGAGTCCTGCTTGGAAAAATTTCGCACTACCAATCCACTAATTTTGGGATCCTCGGATTCGTTTTCCAGGCGCATGGTGCCGTAGTTTCCAATATGGGCTGACGTCATAACCAAAACCTGACCATAGTAGGATGGGTCGGTAAAAACTTCCTGGTATCCTGTCATACTGGTTGTAAAACAAAGCTCTCCGGAAGAGCATCCCTTTTGACCTATTCCGCTACCTTCAAAATATGTACCGTCCTCTAATAATATAAACGCTTCCACAATCAATCCTTTTTACCATTACTTGCCCACAAAATAAGTTAAAAATATGGACATAAATATTAGCTGGTGAGGTATAAAAAAGGGATCAATGTTGCCATTGATCCCTCGTGAATTTCTTAGTAATTTAAATCATTTCAATTTACTCTTCTTCTCTTCTGCCACCTTTCAACTCATCCTGCAGGGCAGATAGTTCTTCCCACTTTCCTTCAGCTGCAAGTTTCGCTTGCTCAGCCCATGTGGAAGTATCCATCGCTGCAAAAGTCGGTCCTTCGTCCTTTATGGCCTCGTGCAGCTCATCTGCTGAAGCACCTGCTATTTTTTTATAGCTATCAAAACCAGCCACATCCAAAAGATGAGCCACTTTAGGGCCTACACCTTCTATCTTTTTAAGATTATCACCCTTTGACTGACCAGAGGAACCAGCACCCGATCTACGCGTTTTTCTCTTCCCTGCACCTTCATTGGCACTGTAAACTTTATTGTAGTCTACAAATTCAATCATGGCCATTTCTGCTCCATCACTCTGACGAAAACCAGTTTTCAAAATTCTCAAATATCCACCGGGACGCTGACCAATTTCTGCAGCAATCGGTCCAAAAAGTTCTTTAATTGATTCCTTGTCCTGCAAGTATTTGAATACGACTCTTCTGTTATGCGTGTTGTTCGTTTTTCCTTTTGTAATCAACGGCTCCAAATGTACTCTTAACGCTTTGGCTTTGGCGAGCGTCGTGGTAACTCTCTTATGCTTGATAAGTGAATTAGACATATTCATTAACATGGCTCTTCTATGCCCACGTTTTCTTCCTAAATGATTGAACTTCTTGTTGTGTCTCATAAGTTAATAATTGATGAACTTCGCAACACAGATCATAACTGTTATTGCAATAAATTAAATGACTAATTAATCCTCGTTGATCTTGTACTTGGAAAGATCCATACCGAAAGTCAAACCTTTGTCCTGTAGTAATTCTTCAATCTCAACGAGCGACTTTTTACCAAAGTTTCTGAACTTCAAAAGCTCATGTGTCTCATACTGCACCAACTCTCCAAGAATATTAATCTTGGCTGCTTTCAGGCAGTTATATGCTCTAACAGACAGGTCAAGATCTTCCAAAGGAGTCTTGAGCAGTTTTCTCATATGAAGAATATGCTCATCCACAACATTGTCTTCCTGTCTGGTGGCATCCTCAAATGTGATGTTCTCATCCGTTATCAACATGAGATGTTGAATCAAAATCCTTGATGCTTCTTTAATGGCTTCTTCAGGGTGAATGGTGCCATCAGTCAATATTTCAAAACTCAATTTCTCATAATCCGTTCTCTGCCCTACCCTTGTATTGGATACAGAATAAGAAACATTCTTGATCGGTGTATAAATCGCATCTATTGGAATCAATCCTATGGGTGCTTCCTTTGCGGTCTTGTTGCTGGCTGGAACGTATCCTCTTCCCTTAGATACCGTAATTTCCATTTCCAGGTTCACGCCTGGGTCCATTTCACAAATCAACAAATCCGGGTTGGTCACTTCAAAAACATTGGTGTATTCATCAATATCACCTGCCCGAAATTCCTCTTTCCCTGAAATAGTAAAGTAGATTTTCTCCTCGGCAGAAGTTGATTCTTCATCCATTTTGCTTTTCAGTCGCACCTGCTTAAAGTTCAGAATAATCTCAACGACATCTTGAACTACGCCCTTAATGGTACTGAATTCATGGTCAACGCCCGCTATGCGAATAGCTGAGATGGCATGACCCTCAAGAGAAGAGAGTAAAACTCTTCTTAAGCTATTGCCAATGGTTTGACCAAAACCGGGCTCCAGTGGTTTGAATTCAAATGAACCACTAAAATTATCTGCTTTATTAAGAAGGATCTTATCCGGCTTTTGAAAATTCAATATGCTCATAACTCGATATTAGAAGAGTTTGAAAAAAAAGAGAAAAAAAGATGTCTGCTTACTTGGAGTAAAGCTCCACAATCAACTGCTCGTTGATATTCTCAGGGATTTGCTCCCGTTCAGGCATTTCAAGAAATACTCCCTCCATTTTGTCAGGATTCCACTCTAACCACGGGTATTTTCTAGTTTCAGAATTATTCTGAATAGCATCTTGTATTACCTCCAAATTACGCGATTTACCTCTTACGGTAATAATATCATTCTCGCGCAAAGTGTACGAAGGAATATTGGTCAAAACACCGTTAACAGCGATATGTCTGTGTGAAACAAGCTGTCTGGCTTGATTCCTGGTTCTTGCCAGACCTAACCTAAAAACAGTATTATCCAATCTTGCTTCTAATAATTGAAGCAAAACATCACCAGTTACACCTTTAGTGGAGGAGGCTTTTTCAAACATGTTACGGAACTGTCTTTCAAGAACACCGTAGGTATATTTAGCTTTCTGCTTTTCCATCAATTGGACAGCATAGTCCGTTTTCTGGCGCCTCCTTGCGTTCCCGTGCTGGCCGGGAGGGTATTTTCTTCTTTCGAAGTATTTATCGTAACCGAAGATCGGTTCTTTAAACGCTCTGGATTTTTTTGTTTTAGGTCCTGTATATCTTGCCATTGAGAATCAATTTAAAATTAGTAGGGCACGGCTTGTGCTTACACTCTTCTTCGTTTCGGTGGTCTGCAACCGTTGTGTGGAATTGGGGTGATATCTTTGATCCTGCTCACTTTTATGCCAGCACCATCAATAGCCCTGATTGCCGCCTCTCGCCCCGTACCCGGGCCTTTGACGTATACCTCACATATGCGCATTCCGCGGTCATGAGCTACCGTTGCCGCCTCTGTGGCAGCAACTTGAGCAGCATAAGGAGTATTTTTCTTACTTCCTCTAAAACCTGCTTTACCTGCACTACCCCATGAAACAACGTCTCCACGGTTGTTCGTCATTGTAACAATTACATTATTAAAGGTTGCCTGAACATAGGCATATCCCTCAGGAGCGATTGACGATTTTTTCTTTTGTTTCTTCTTAAGCTTTGCCATTACTACTTCACTTGATATTGCTATTATTTCACTGCCTTCTTCTTATTCGCAACAGTCTTCTTTCTTCCTTTACGCGTTCTGGCGTTGGTTTTTGTTCGCTGACCTCTTACTGGAAGTCCTTTTCTATGGCGAATACCCCGGTAACACGCAATGTCCATCAAACGCTTAATATCCATTTGACGCTTAGAACGCAAAGTACCTTCTACTTCATAGTCATCCTGGATGATGCGCGCTATACTATTGATGTTATCATCAGTCCATTCCTGAACTTTAGTACTCTCATCTACGCCTGCTTTCTCCAAAAGCACTTTGGCCCTACTTGGGCCAATACCGAAAATGTAGGTCAATGCTACAACTCCACGTTTATTTCTTGGGAGGTCTACCCCTGCAATTCTTGCCATAGCTCCTTATTTAGCCTTGTCTTTGTTTAAACCTGGGATTCTTTTTGTTGATCACGTAAAGCTTCCCTTTTCTCCTCACAATCTTACAATCAGCAGATCGTTTTTTGATCGACGCTCTTACCTTCATAATTCGTTATTTATACCTGTAAGTGATCCTTCCTCGCGACAAATCATATGGCGACATTTCAACCATAACTTTGTCTCCGGGGAGGATTCTGATGTAATTCATTCGCATTTTTCCTGAGATAGTGGCCGTAATCAAGTGATCGTTCTCCAATCGCACCCTGAACATCGCATTCGAAAGTGCCTCTTCAATTACGCCATCTTGCTTTATTACGTCTTGTTTTGCCATAAGTCTCTTCAAATAGGGTGCAAATATCTAAATTTTCACCGACAATTGCTTGATATTTGGGTTATTTTTTAGTTTTTCCTTAATCATCTGATGATCAGACAAGATTTGTGGTCCTGCCTTAGTGACAGCAACCGTATGCTCATAATGGGCGGAGGGCTTACCATCTCTCGTAACAATAGTCCAACCATCTTTTAATTCCATCACCTTGGCTGTTTTCAAATTCACCATGGGCTCAATAGCGATAACCAGACCAGCTTTAATTTTGATGCCTCTGCGCTTACTTCCATAATTTGGAACTTGTGGCGGCTCATGTAAATCTCTTCCAATTCCATGACCGACCAACTCCCTGACCACACCATAGCCGTGTTCTTTCTCTGCATATTGTTGAATCGCATGTCCTATAGCATGGAGACGATTACCCACAACTGCCTTTTCAATTCCTATATACAAACTTTCTTCTGTCACCCGACACAATTCAACTGCTTCCTCAGAAACTTCAGGCATCAAATAAGTATATGCAGAATCACCGTAAAAACCATTCAACTCAACACCACAATCTATGGATACAACATCGTCCTCCTTTAGTTCCCTGTCAGAAGGAATACCATGAACGACTTGTTCGTTAATAGAAATACACAAGGTTGCAGGAAAGCCACCATAACCTTTAAAAGCTGGGCGTCCGCCATGATCTCTTATGAAGGCCTCGGCTTGCTCATCCAATTTTTTGGCACTTATGCCCGGGGCGACCATTTCTGCAAGCAAAGCATGTGTTTTACTCACAAGCAAATTGCTCTCCCGAATCAATTCTATTTCTTCATTGGTTTTATATTGGATCAGGCTCATTGGAAGGATTAGAAATTAGCACCTATGCTTTGCATACCGCTTCTTCTACCTTGAACCTTACCAGACTTGACCAGACCTTCGTACTTTCTCATGAGCAAGTAGCTCTCTATTTGCTGAAGGGTATCCAGAATTACACCAACCAAAATAAGTAGTGATGTTCCTCCAAAAAACATCGCAAAAGCCACATTCACTCCAAAAGCGGCAACTATCGCCGGTAGTATGGAGATAAATCCTAGAAAGATGGAACCTGGAAATGTAATTCTTGAGGTAATGGAGTCTATAAAATCTGCCGTATTCTTACCAGGTTTAACACCTGGTATAAAGGCATTTTGTCTTTTCAAATACTCGGCATACTGCTTGGGATTTACGATTAAAGCCGTGTATACATAAGTAAATAAAACCACGAGAACGAAATACACCACATTGTAAGGAATACTGGTGAAATCATTCAGCGCATTTAACAAACCACTACCCGACAATTCACTTCCACTGCTATTTACCCACTGATTGACTGTAGCGGGCAGAAACATTAAGGCCTGGGCAAAGATAATCGGCATTACGCCCGCCGCATTTACTTTTAACGGAATATAGTCCCTTACACCAGCCATTGGAATAGAACTATCAGATCTTCCAACAGCTCTTTTAGCAAATTGGATCGGTATTTTTCTTACAGCTTGAATAATCAGAATAGTTGCCATAATGACCACGACCAATGCAATTATCTCGACAATAAAGACGATCAAACCACCCTGCTCTACCTGAGAAGTAAACTCAAAGATGAAAGCCTGAGGCAAAGCCGCTATGATACCAATCATGATTAAAAGTGAAACTCCATTTCCAATTCCGCGATCGGTTATTTTTTCTCCTAACCACATGGCAAAAATGGTACCTGTAGACAAGATGATAATATTAGAAAACCAGAACAGTGCTTGCGGCATTCCGGGAGCAACCGCCCCCTGGGCACTAATCCACGTAAGATACCCTCCTCCCTGGACAAGTGTAATAGGCACAGTTAACCAGCGTGTAATTTGAGTCAGTTTCTTACGTCCTGATTCTCCTTCCTTCTGCTGTAATTTTTGAAAATAAGGTACTGCAAATCCTAAAAGCTGTATGATAATTGAGGCCGTAATGTAAGGCATGATGCCCAAAGCAAAAATGGCGGCTTTGTTAAAAGCCCCACCTGTGAAAACATTGATTAAGCCGAGAAGATCATTTGGATTGCTCTGTGTTGCACTAGACAAAACGCCAGGATTCACCCCGGGGAGCACGATGTGGCTACCCAGACGGAATACAAGCAGCATACCTAATGTAAAAAGGATGCGCGTACGCAATTCCTCAATCTTCCAAATATTCTCGATGGTCTCCAGAAACTTTTTCATGCCTTAACTTCAGAATTTAAACGATCGTAATACTTCCTCCGGCTTCTTCTACAGCTTTCTTTGCACTCTCACTTGCAGCATGTGCGGTCAATTTCAATGGCTTTTTCAATTCCCCGTCTCCGAGAATTTTCACCATTTCCTTCTTACGAACGTAAGACTTTTCAACCAGAAAATCTAGATTGATTTCTTCGGCGCTGTGCTTTTCTGCAATTTCAGTCAATCTATCAAGATTGAATGGCACGTATACTTTTCTATTACGAGAAAAGAAACCTCTTTTTGGTACTCTTTTCTGAAGGGGCATTTGACCACCTTCAAAATTCCGCTTTTTGCTGTAACCAGAACGAGATTTGGCACCATTGTGTCCTCTTGTGGAAGTTCCACCTCGCTTACTGCCTTCTCCCCGGCCCACACGCTTTTTATTCTTTGTGGCTCCCTTACTCGGTTTTAGTTCGTGTAATTTCATCGTGGTAAATTTTTAGCTGTCGATTTACTCCTCGACGCTTAGCAAATGCTGTACCCTTTTAATCATTCCCCTTACTTCAGGCGTGTCCTTTAATTCAACACTTCTGTTTAACTTAGTTAACCCAAGTGCTTTAAGGGTTCTTTTCTGGCGTTCCGGCCGGTTGATCGCACTTCTCCTCAGTGTTACTTTCAAATTATTTGCCATGATCGCAATGATTTAGCCGTTGTACAATTTCTTAATAGAGATACCTCTTCTTTTGGCAATTTCCTGTGGTCCCCGCAATTTTTGAAGGGCATCAAAAGTAGCCTTGATCACGTTATGCGGATTCGCAGAACCCTGAGATTTAGCCAGTACATTTTGTATTCCGACCAACTCAAGTACTGCACGCATGGCACCACCGGCTATCACCCCAGTACCTTCAGATGCTGGCTTGATGAGGACCTTACCTGATCCGAATCTGCCTTTCTGCTCGTGCGGAATGGTTCCTTTGATAATGGGTACCTTGACTAGGTTTTTCTTAGCGTCGTCAACAGCTTTGGCAATGCAAGCAGAAACATCTTTTGCCTTACCCAATCCATGTCCAACAGTTCCCTTGCCATCTCCAACAACTACAACAGCAGCAAAGCTGAATGTACGACCACCTTTCGTCACCTTGGCCACCCTGTTAAGAGATACCATTTTTTCTTTCAGTTCCGTCTCTGACGGCTTTATTCTTTTTTGGTTCCTACTTGCCATAATAATTTTCTACTCTTTTAGAATGTAAGACCTCCCGCTCTTGCTCCTTCGGCGAGCGCTTTAACTCTTCCGTGGTAGCGGTAACCATTTCTATCAAAAACTACGGTATTTATTCCAGCATCCTGAGCTTTTTTAGCAATCAGCTCGCCCACAGCTTTTGACTGTTCCGACTTGGTGCCCTTATTTTCAACATCTTTATCAAGAGTTGACGCACTCAATAGGGTTTTGCCTACTCGATCGTCTATGATCTGAGCATATATACCTTTATTGCTTCGAAAGACACTCAATCGTGGCCGCTCAGGCGTACCAACAATTTTGCTTCTCACCCGCCTCTTAATCTTTGTTCTACTCGCTAACTTACTCATAACACAATTCGTATTCTATTGGTGAATTATCCGGCTGTCTTACCTTCTTTTCTTCTAACGTACTCTCCTTTAGTGCGGATACCTTTTCCTTTGTAAGGCTCAGTTTTTCTGAAAGCCTTAATCTTGGATGCAATTTGACCTATTAACTCTTTATTACAACCTTCCAGTTTTATGGTAGGAGGCTGACCTTTGGGTGTATCCGTTTCCAACTTGATATCATCCGGCACATAAAAGATAACCGGATGAGAATAACCAAGTGACAGGTTCAACAATTGTCCCTTATTGCTGGCTCTGTAACCAATTCCATGTAATTCCAGCTCAACAACATAACCCTCTTTAACGCCATGCACCATGTTGGCTACTAATGACCTGTAAAGTCCGTGCATAGACTTGTGCCTTTTCTGCTCAGAAGGTCTCACCACTTTTACTTCTCCATCCTCAATATCTATTTCAATCTCCGGATGAATATTCTGGATCATCTCTCCCTTCGGGCCTTTCACGGTCACACGATTATTATCATCAACCGAGATGTCTACACCATCGGGAATTGTAATCGGGTTATTTCCTATTCTGGACATAACTGTTAATTTCTTAGCTGCTTAGTAAACGTAACACAAAACTTCTCCACCAATATGCTCTTTACGAGCTTGTTTATCAGTCATCAAACCTTTTGAGGTAGATATGATCGCAATACCGTAACCATTGATGACCCGAGGCAAATCCTCAGCCCCTTTGTAAACTCTTAATCCAGGTTTACTGATTCTTTGCAAACGTCTGATGACGGGTTCTCTGGAGGTTCTGTCATATTTCAAGGCTATTTTAATTATACCTTGTTTATTGTCCTCTTCGAACTTGTATCGAAAGATGAAGCCCTGATCATACAGGATTTCTGTCATCTGCTTTTTCAGATTCGACGCAGGAATTTCAACGACCTTATGGCCGGCGATTTGTGCGTTTCTAACTCGCGTTAGATAATCTGATATCGGATCATTTACTGCCATTCTACTTCAATTAATATCTATCTACCAACTACATTTTCTAACACCAGGTATTTTGCCTTGTACGGCCAATTCCCTAAAAACCACTCTGGACACACCAAATTTTCTCATGTAACCTTTTGGTCTTCCTGTCAGTCCACATCTATTATGCAAACGAACAGGACTACTATTCTTAGGCAACCTGTCCAACTCGTCCCAGCGACCTTCTTCTTTCAATTTCTTACGCAAATCAGCATATTTAGCCACCATGCGCTTTCTTTTCTCTTCTCTTGCTATCAAAGATTTCTTAGCCATAATTCGCTTAGTTGTTTCTATTGACAAAAGGTACACCCATATGTTTCAAAAGCGTGTAAGCCTCATTGTCAGTTTGAGCAGTGGTCACGATAGTAATATCAAGACCGCTGATCGTATTCACTTTATCCATATTGATCTCAGGAAAGATGATCTGCTCTGTAATGCCGAGTGTGTAATTGCCTCTACCATCAAAGCTTTTATCTTTTACTCCCTGAAAGTCACGCACTCTTGGAAGGGCTACAGAAATTAATCTGTCAAGAAATTCATACATTTTATCACCTCTAAGTGTTGTACGAACTCCAATCACCATTCCCTCTCGAAGCTTAAAGTTTGAAATGGACTTTTTGGCCTTCGTTGGAACTGCCTTCTGACCAGCAATTCTCGACATTTCGTCAAGGGCCTCTTCCACAATTTTCTTATCTGCTGTCGCATCACCAATACCTCTATTGAGACATACTTTGGTAATCCTTGGTATTTGCATGACTGAACTGTAACCAAAATCTTCCTTGAGTTTCGGCGCAATTTCGCTTTTGTACAGTTCTCGTAATCTAGGTACGTAACTCATTAGTCTAGTGTTTCTCCTGATTTTTTAGCGTAACGAACGAGTCGTCCGTTTTCTTCTCTTCTACCCACTCTGGTTGGCTCTCCTGTCTTGGGATCCACCAACATCACGTTGCTGATATCAATAGGCATATTCTTATCGATGATTCCACCAGGATTCTCCCCGGTTGGTTTCATGTGCTTTTTGACCATGTTGACATTATCAACGATTACCTTTCCTTTATTGCGCAACACTTCAAGTATTTCGCCCTGGGCGCCTTTATCTTTTCCGGTAATGACTTCTACTTTATCTCCGGATTTGAATTTCCACTTGATCGCTTTGTTCTTTTTCACAGCCATTTCATTCTTATTTTAGGATTAAAGCACCTCTGGAGCGAGGGATACAATTCTCATAAAATCCTGCTCTCTCAGTTCTCTGGCCACTGGGCCGAAGATCCTTGTTCCTCTCGGCTCGTCATTGGGATTTAAAAGAACCACCGCATTGTCGTCAAAGCGAATGTAAGTTCCATCTTTACGACGATATTCCTTTTTGGTGCGCACGATCACTGCTTTTGTCACAGAACCCTTTTTAATCGCGCCCCCTGTGGTTGCCTTTTTAACAGACACCACGATGATGTCTCCCAAAGAGGCGTATCTTCTTCTTGTTCCACCCAACACACGAATACATCGAACAATCTTTGCTCCACTATTATCCGCAACTTTCAAATTGGTTTCTTGCTGTATCATCGCAATAGTCTCTTGGTCGTTAATCTAAATTACTTCGCTCTCTCCAGGATTTCAACCAATGTCCATCTCTTCTTTCTACTCAATGGACGGAATTCCTGAATCTTCACTTTATCGCCCTCGTTGCATTCATTGCTTTCGTCATGGGCGAAGAACTTCTTGGATTTTGTTACAAACTTTCCATAAATAGGATGCTGTATTCTTCTCTCAGCCATAACTGTAATGGTTTTATCCATTTTATCGCTGGCGACCACTCCAATAATGGTCTTTCTATTTTTACTGTTTGTGTTCTCTTCCATGCCAATTATTTTCTCGCTCTACGTTTGCGGATTTTCTTTCTTTTTGCCAATTCTTCCGGTGACATCTCACTGATTTGTCTTCTGCGTAACTCAGTCTTTAACCGGGCCACATCTCTGCGTGCTTCTCGTAAACGAAGCGGATTTTCAAGACCCTGAACGGAATGCTCTATGGATAGTTTGTTATAACTTCTCTCAGACTCGGCTATCTCCTTATTGAGCTTTTCGATTGTATAATCCTGAAGTTCTATAAATTTCTTACTTGGCATTTCTCAATGTTTTATTCACCCGCATAATCAGGTCGAACAATAAATTTTGTCTTTACAGGCAACTTTTGTGCAGCCAATCTCAAAGCTTCCTTAGCAATTTCCGTGTTGACGCCATCTACTTCAAACATCACACGGCCAGGCTTCACAACTGCCACATAGTGGTCCAGGGCACCTTTACCTTTACCCATTCTTACCTC
>DATFJT010000135.1:0-3509 GCA_035269065.1 Saprospiraceae bacterium
TAATTCTATTTTTACTATATCTCCAGTTATTTGCTCTTCATTCTTCTATAATCTGGTTCTCCGTAAAATAAGATTGGTCTGTTGTCAAATCTTTACGTAGGTCAAATGACTGGGCGTCCAATCATTCTATTGCAGCCAATCATAAAAATTTGGAGCTTATTGGTAAAGCGCCTAATTCTAATGAAAACATAAAGACCCACTCCCCTTCAAACACACTCGCCGCATGAACACCAAAAAAAGCTTCTCCAAAGTCGAATATTTGAACGAAATTTACGGCTAATTTTCAGTCTTAGTTACCGGAATAGTGAAGAAAAATTACTTCGATCTCATAGATCAAACCTACTACTTTCCTCAAGAGGGTTTCGACCTCAGTGATGGCTACCTGACTTTCCATGGCGTTTCGCTGAAATACCTGATAGAAAAATACGGAACTCCATTTAAATTGCTCTATCTGCCAAAGATAGGACACCAAATCAGGCGCGTCAAAAACCTTTTCAACAGGGCAATCAGAAAAAATGGGTATAAAGGAGATTACTTCTATTCCTATTGCACCAAGTGCTGCCATTTCGCTCATGTAATCAAAGCGGCGCTGCAAGAGGGAGTACACCTAGAAACCTCTTCTGCATTTGACATAGATCTCATACTCAGGCTCTACGAAGAGGGGGCCATAAATAAGAAGATCATTCTTATCCACAATGGATATAAAACAGAAAGTTATCTGCAAAAAATCATGCAGTTACACGAGTTGGGCTTTGAAAATTCTATTTCTATCCTCGATTCTAAGTTGGAAGTCGAGCGCATTAACCGGTATGCAAGAAAAATTGGCAAACGTATTAAGGTGGGCATTCGTATGGCTATTGACGAAGAACCCCAGTCTGCATATTACACCTCACGTCTTGGCATCCGGTCAAGCGAAATTCTTGAATTCTACCAACTTGGTTTGCAAAATAACGAATACCTGGAATTAAAGATGATGCACTTCTTTGTAGATTCCGGGGTTAAAGACAACCTCTATTATTGGGGTGTATTCCAAAAGGCACTTAACATTTACACCGAACTCAAAAAGGCTTGCCCCAGCCTCATTGCGCTCAATCTCGGGGGAGGTTTTCCCATACGAAACAGCCTGGGCTTCAAGTACGACTATGAATTCATCATCAACGAAATGGTATCCAATATCAAAACGGCCTGTGCAGAAGCTGGTGTAGAGGAACCCCATATATTCACGGAGTATGGCAAATACACTGTTGGTGAAAGCGGAGCCATCATTTTTCAAGTACTGGAACAAAAACAACAAAATGATTCGGAACTGTGGTACTTGGTTGATAACAGCCTGATGAATACCATACCCGATGCCTGGTCCATTTATGAAAAATTCATTCTTCTACCAGTTAACAAATGGGATCAGCCATATGCGAAAGTTTCGATAGGGGGTATAAGCTGCGACCATTCAGATTACTATAATTCTGATGACATGAATCAACAGGTAGTCCTGCCAACTTTCGAAAACTCAGACGAGGAGCCCTTGTACATCGGGTTTTTCCATACGGCCGCTTACCAGGACTCTATTTCTGGGTATGGAGGCATCAAACATTGCCTGATACCCTCTCCCAAACACATCATTATTGATCGCGATGAGAAAGGCAATTTTGTAGATACTGTTTATCGCAATGAGCAAACGGTTGGTGAAATGCTTTCTATCCTTGGCTTTGAAAATCCCGTGAAACGAGAAAAGGCCTGATCAAGCTCATGAGGATCCTCCGTGATCTATATTATCCTTATTATCTTTGCAGCCACAAAAAACAAGGTGTTTTATGTATCCGGAGACGAAACAACTCGACCTGCCCGCAATAGACCGGGCAATTCAAAAATTTTGGGAAGACCAGGACATCTTTAAAAAAAGTATTGAGTCCCGAAGCAAAGAAAATAGCTTCGTGTTCTACGAAGGTCCACCCTCCGCTAATGGTAAACCAGGTATTCACCACGTGATGGCCCGAACAGTCAAGGACCTTTTCTGCCGATACCACACCCTGCACGGAAGAAGAGTGGAGCGAAAAGCAGGATGGGACACACACGGCTTGCCTGTAGAGTTGAAAGTGGAACAAGAAATGGGCATCACTAAAGAAGACATTGGAAAATCAGTAAGTATTGCTGAGTACAATCAAAGATGCCGGGAAACGGTTATGAGGTACAAAAGCCTTTGGGATGAATTGACAACCAAAATGGGCTATTGGGTAGACCTCGACCACCCTTATGTCACCTACGAAAATGAATACATCGAGTCCGTCTGGTGGTTGCTAAAACAACTTCACGAAAAAAATATGCTTTACAAGGGCTATACCATTCAACCCTATAGCCCAGCTGCAGGTACTGGTCTGAGCTCACACGAACTGAATCAGCCCGGAGCCTACCGCGATGTCAAAGACACTTCAGCAGTTGCCATGTTTAAAGTGCAAAAGAACGAAGCATCAGATTTTCTATTTGAGGAAGAGCATGAAGACGTGCGTCTGATTGCCTGGACCACCACGCCATGGACCCTCCCCTCCAATACAGCACTTACAGTGGGTCCTAAAATTCATTATGTCAAAATAAAAACCCAAAATCCATACACAGATGAAAAGGTGAGTGTAATACTGGCTGCAGAGCTCGTCAGCAAGTGGCTCGGAGGTCAGAAACAACCGCAGATCATTGAGCAATCAGAGCCCTTTCCCGGGCAAAAACTGGTAGACATCCGCTATGAACAATTGATGGATTTTGGTAATCCGATTGAGGCTCTTCAGGAATCAATTGATGCCTTCAGGGTAATTCCCGGTAATTTTGTTACCACTGAAGATGGCACAGGGATCGTCCATACTGCACCCTCCTTCGGTGCTGATGACAGAATGGTAGCTAAAGAGCAAGGCATAGGCGCTCTGACTCTTGTGGATAAACAAGGAAAATTCATTGATACGGCTGGAGAATTCTCAGGTCGCTATGTCAAAAACTATAAGGAAGAAGAAGGCTACATTAATGTTGATATAGATATATCAGTAAAACTAAAAAAAGAAGGCAAGGCCTTTAATGTCGCTAAGTATGCACACAATTACCCGCATTGCTGGCGTACAGACAAACCCATACTCTACTATCCTTTAGACAGCTGGTTTATCAAAGCCTCTAAAGTGAAGGAGCGCATGTATGAGCTCAATCAAACCATCAACTGGAAGCCAAAAAGTACAGGCGAAGGAAGGTTTGGAAAGTGGCTGGAAAACCTCCAGGACTGGAACTTGTCACGGTCAAGGTATTGGGGTATTCCATTACCCATCTGGAGGAATGAGGATGGATCAACTGAAAAGTGCATCGGTAGCCTGGAAGAACTTAAATTGGAAATTCAAAAAGCCAACCAGGCTCTGAGTCTGGAACAACAAGTCCCGGAAGACTTGCACAGACCTTACATAGATGAGCTTACCCTCGTTGATGACAAGGGAAACCCCATGAAACGAGAGTTAGACCTGATTGATGTCTGGTTTGATTCT
>DATFJT010000136.1:0-5315 GCA_035269065.1 Saprospiraceae bacterium
TTTTCTTTTATACCTATCACCGAACTGCACCTTTCTGGTTTAGCAAATCGTGAAGGGTTTTCCGGGAGTACAAAGTATCTTTATTTCTTCGGAACTATTGCGCTTTTTATTCTTCTGATAGCCAGCGTCAATTATGTAAACCTTGCCACTGCCCGCGTTTCGACACGTTTTAAGGAAATCGGTATTCGAAAAACGTTAGGAGCACAACGAAGTCAAATAGCATTACAATTTCTTGGCGAATCTATTTTTCTTTGCCTTGTTGCTTTTGTGTTAAGTGTAAGTCTTGCAGAATTTCTTCTTCCATTTTTTAATGATCTATTTGGTACCAATCTAGTGTGGGAAAAAAATAGCGCATTTCTTCTATTTTCAGCAATTGGAGCTGTACTTGTAGGAGTTTTAGCAGGGCTTTACCCCTCTTTTTATTTGTCGAAATTTTCACCTTCTGATGTACTTAAGAGTATTCATACATCCGGTTCTTCCGGTACTCTGCTTAGAAAATCATTAGTAGTTTCACAATTTGCTATTGCATTGATATTAATTATTGGTTCTTTAGTGATTTTCAAACAGCTTGAATATGCACAATCGAAAGATCTTGGTTTTGAAGGTGAACAAGTAATGGTTATTGAACTGCCCAACAAGATTGCAACTCAAAAGAAGAATACCATTGTCAATAATCTCAGAAACAGATCCGGAGTAATAAGTGCTACAATATCTGATGCAATTCCCGGCAGTTTTGGAGCATCATTTATTATGAGCCCTGATGATCTTTCACCCGATCATAACGTGCCTGGAAATACGAAAGAAATCGAATATTCTATTCACCTCTATCCTGCAATAGTTGATTACCATTATTTTGAAACTTTGAATATGAGCCTTATAGCGGGCCGTAACTTTTCAGAAGATTATCCCTCTGATTTTGAAAATGGGTATATCATCAACGAAAAAGCAGCCGAGGCTTTAGGATGGAAACCTGTGGAAGCAGTGGGAAAAACATTTGGTATAAAGAAGGAGGGAACGGTAATCGGCGTTGTATCAAATTTTCACTTAAAATCATTACATGAAGACATTCCCCCTGTTTCATTTCAGCTTCATGCAGGGACAAACTGGTCAAATACTGAAAAAATAGCAGTCAAAGTAACCCCTGATAATATCCCCAATGTGATAAACGATCTGAAAGAAGTATTTGCAGAATATACTCCTTATCAAACGCTGAATTACGAATTTTTGGATGATAAATTTGATGCTATGTATCGAACGGAGAAAAGACTTGGACAGATTAGTGGTTTGTTTACAGTAATTGCCATTTTTATAGCTTGTTTAGGCTTATTTGGCCTCGCTGCCTATTCAGCTGAACGACGTACTAAAGAAATTGGCATCCGTAAAGCGCTGGGTGCATCCATTACCAATATCTTGGCCTTGCTCTCTAAAGATTTTGTAAAACTGGTGATTTTGGGATTTATGTTCGCCATTCCTATTTCCTGGTACGCCATGAATCAATGGCTGGCTGATTTTGCTTACCGTATTGAAATTGGTCCGGGAATTTTTGCCCTGGCCGGTGGGACAGCCTTGGTCATTGCCTTGTTAACGGTGAGTTGGCAATCTATAAAAGCCGCGTTAGCTAACCCCGTGGAAAGTTTAAGAAGTGAATAAATAACAGCTGTCAGACTTCAGCTTTCAACCGTCAGATTGGGTGGACTGTCACGAAAGTGATCCCTTTGGGAAAAGCTAACGGCTGATTGCTGAAAGCTAAAAATCATGCTAAAAAACTATCTCAAAATCGCCTTCCGAAATCTCAAAAAAGACAAAGGCTACACATTCATCAATCTTGCCGGGCTAAGTGTGGGTTTAGGCGTTTGCCTGATCATTGCCTTATTTATTCAGTTCCATCTGGGATTTGATCAATTTCACGAGAAATCAGATCAGATTTACCGCATTGGGAAAGAAGTCAAAGGACCGGAGGGAATTCAAAGTATTGGAAATATGCAGGGACCTTTAGCAGCTACATTAGCTGAAGAAATTCCTGAAATTGAAGAAGCTGTCCGTTTTCATAGTGTTGGAAAAACCTTGGTTACGATTGATAATGAATCGTTTTACGAAGAAGATATTATGAGAACTGACCCGGAGGTATTCAAGATTTTTGACTTCACATTACTTCAACAAAGTGCAGAAAATCCATTGGTAGAAAAGAACAGTATTGTTTTGACTGAAGAGGCAGCATATAAATATTTTGGAAATGAAGATCCTTTGGGTCAGCAAATTCTTCTTGATGAAACGGATTCATACACGGTTACCGGTATTGTTTCAGATTTACCCAAACAATCACATATCCACTTTTCCATGCTGGTTAACATTCCGGATAAAGTATATGGAAAAAACATCATGGAGTGGAATCAACTTACTGCATTCTACACTTATCTACTGATTGATCAAGAAGCGGTTCCAAAACAGGTTTTGACAAAATTGCCTCAGGTTTTGGAAGGCAAGATATTGGACGAAACACTTGCTAATACCTCGTATTTCTTGCAACCACTTAAAGATATCCACTTAAAATCTGATCTCAACTGGGAGTTGAATCCTGACCGTATCATGAGTATCAAATATATCTATTTATTTGCGACCATTGGTTTTTTCATTTTATTGATCGCCTGCCTAAACTATATCAATCTTTCCACAGCACGAGCTACTTCTAGATTAAAGGAAGTGGGTGTCAGAAAAACGGCAGGTGCCGGAAAAAGCGATCTTTTTTGGCAATTTTCCGGAGAAATTATATTACTCACCTTAATAGCTGCCGCTATTTCTCTAGGAGTTACCGAACTGCTTTTAACCCAGGTTAATGTGCTCATGGGACTGGAACTAAGTTCAACAGCTCTTTGGTCGCCCGGTTTTTTTACAGGATTTCTACTCACTGTCTTCCTTACTGGATTTCTTTCGGGATTCTATCCTTCTTTAGTGCTCTCATCTTTAAATCCTTCTGAGGTGCTCAAAGGCAGCCAAAAAGTATTAAGTGGAGGTGGATTGCGAAAAGGATTAATTGTCTTTCAATTCACCATTAGCATGATTTTAGTCATCAGTACATTGATCATTGACCGGCAGATGTCCTTCATTCAAAATAAAAACCTGGGGCTGAATCCTGAACAGATGTTAAACATTGCTCTTGAACCAAATACCTCGAAATCCAATTCGCAGCCTTTTATTGATGAATTAAATCAAATTCCCGGCGTAGAAACTTTGACAGCCTCAACCGGTATTCCCGGTACCGATCATATTCGACTGTTTCTCTTATTCAATGAAACCGACGAAGAGCCCACCCCGGTTCATTTCAACCAGGTTGATCGCCATTTTACCGAGACCATGGACATTAAATTTGAGGCTGGAAGAAATTTCACAGATTCTGATTATGAACAAAACCGTACAAAAGCGTTAGTCAATCATGCCCTGATAGATGAACAGGGCTGGACGGCGGAGGAAGCCATTGGCAAAAAAATTGATTCCTTTGAAATCATTGGGGTATTGGAAGACTATCATTATCAGTCGCTGCAAAATGAAATTGAGCCGGCATTACTTACCACCTTATCCGGTAAACCCCAATTTATTTCGGCCCGTCTTAACAGTGAAAATATTTCGACTACAATGAGCCAAATTGAAACCATTTGGCAGCAAGTAAATCCGTCCACCCCATTTCAATATAGTTTTATGGATAACACGTTTGAGAGTCTATATCGCTCAGAGAAACAACTTGGAATTCTTTTCTCAGGCTTTGCACTGATTACTATTATCATTGCCTGCATGGGATTGTTTGGACTTGTTGCTTTTATGGCTTCCAAACGAGCCAAAGAAATCGGAATCCGAAAAGTACTTGGTGCTTCCGTTGCAAACATCGTAACTCTACTCTCTAAAGATTTTATAAAACTGGTGTTAGTTGGATTTGTGATCGCCATTCCCATTGCCTGGTACGCCATGAATCAATGGCTGGCCGATTTTGCTTACCGTATTGAAATTGGTCCCGGAATTTTTGCCCTGGCCGGTGGAGCAGCCTTGGTCATTGCCTTGTTGACGGTAAGCTGGCAATCCATAAAAGCCGCGCTAGCTAACCCTGTAGAAAGTTTAAGAAGTGAATAATTTATAGCAGTCAGCTCTCAGCTTTCAGCCGTCAGATTTAGGCGGACTATGTATGATTTTAGCTGGCATACCAATATTTGTTTGGTTTAAAAAAGGACCGTAGCAGATTATTTTTATGATCATTTGCCTATCGGAAAAGAGGCCATCATTAAATTACTAAAGAAAATAAATTATGAAATATATAACGCTTTTACTCTGTGCGGTTCTTTACGCCATTTCTCTTACAACATATGGTCAGGAAATTTATGTAGCTAATGATCAGCAAATTACTAAACGAATTCCGCCGAATGAAGAATCCGGGATATTGATAGATAATCCTATTAAAGTAGGAGAGGAAGTACATATTCCTTACCAGAATTCACAGCTGCATCATGTAGAATCTCATATGGTGATACATCCTTCAAATCCTGATCACTGGTTGGTAACAGCGATGATCATTACTGATCCGGTTGCCTGGAATATTGAGGCTGCGGTATGGCTTACTGTGGACGCAGGTAAGAATTGGAGTCGTAAAGACTTCCCAAAGATATTTGCGGATCCATATTTAAGTATTGATGATGATGGGATTGTTTACTTCAGTGGCCTTGGTCAATCGACAAAAGGTGATAACAATGAGTATTACTATATTTCTAAAGATGGTGGGAAACGTTGGTCGAATGGACAACCAGTGGAAGGTCCGCATGATCACCCATTCTTAATTACCAAGGGAAAAGATACCTTTTGGTGGTCAACAATGAAGGGGAATCGGCAACTCAATATTAGAAAAGCACATAAGGGAGAGGTTTTTCAAAGCCTGAAGACGATACATTTCAATGATTCTTTCCGGCATGATAATATGATTCCAGCCTTATTAGGTAATGATACGCTTATCCTTCCATTTATAAAATATCATTCAAGCTACACCGGAATTGACGTGGAAGGTGCTTACTTTTTTACTACTACTGACGGGATAAATATCCAGGGACCTGAAAGAATTACAAATCGTACTGGTTCTGCAAAAGGCCTTGAATCCATGTTAGTGGATAATTCGGAATCGAAGTATAAGGGAAATCTTTATTTTCTGTATCCGCTGGGTGATATGCGTAAATCAGAAGGATTAGAGCTAAGCATATCCAGTGATGGGGGGAAACTCTGGCGGGAAGTCACATTTCGAAAACCCGAAAGAGGAAAAAGATATTATGTACCCACCGGTGCCA
>DATFJT010000137.1:0-7653 GCA_035269065.1 Saprospiraceae bacterium
GATGGAATTCTTGACCATGAGGATGACTGCCCGGAAAAACCAGGACCTCTAGAAAACAAGGGTTGTCCCAAAAAAGACAGAGACAAAGACGGTATTCCCGACGACGAAGATGAATGTCCTGACGTACCTGGCCTTGCCAAATATGCAGGTTGTCCGGATACGGACGGAGACGGCTTGATAGATGAAATTGATCAATGTCCGAAAAAAGCGGGCAAACCTGAGAATATGGGCTGCCCTGATACAGATGGCGACGGGATAATTGACAGCAAAGATGAATGCCCTAAAGTGGCTGGGCTGGAAGAACACAGGGGATGTCCCGACACCGATGGAGATGGAATCAGCGATAAATTAGACAATTGTCCCAATGTACCAGGACCCAAAGAAAACAGTGGGTGCCCCTGGAAAGACTCGGATGGAGACGGTTTGTTGGACAATGTAGATCGATGCCCGACACTTCCGGGTCCCGAAACCAATGGAGGATGTCCTTTACAAGCTATACCTGATAGTGACGGAGATGGTGTAACAGACGATATTGATGATTGCCCGAGAACGGCAGGGCCTATATCGAACAACGGTTGCCCTGAATTGTCAGAAACGCAAGAAGAGACTATTTATCTCGCCCTGGTCAACCTTGAATTTGAATTTGACAAGTCCATCATCAAGGCGAGATCCTTTCCTTACCTCGATCAGCTGGCGGAGCTCATGGTCGCCAAGCGGGATTGGAAGCTGCGTATAGCCGGCCATACGGATGATGTAGGTCCGGATGAATACAACATGCGTTTGTCCAGAGATCGAGCGCTTGCTACAAGAAATTACCTGATGTCGCGAGGAATGTCCAATACCCAATTTGTTATCCAGTATTTCGGAGAAACGCAACCAATAGATACCAATGAGACGGAAATGGGCAGGCAAAGAAACAGAAGGGTAGAGCTTGAATTTATTTTCGATTGATGTTTATAGAAAGCCTACGTCAACATCATAAGGGAAATACATCAGGTATTTAATGGCATCTTCAAGAGGGTAATCCTCGAATACAATTTTGTACAATAGATCCGTAATGGGTAAATGGAGTTCAAAGTGCTTATTCAGGCCATGAGCAATGCGCAAAGTGCGCACTCCTTCCACCAATTCTTTGTAGTCGCTTTTGATATCGTCAAGATCAGCACCTTTGCCAATTCTAAGGCCGAAAGAGTAGTTGCGGCTTTTCTCGGAAGTGGCTGTAGCGATGACGTCTCCTAAACCTGCAGTTCCGAGAAAAACAGAGGGGTGAATGTCCAGTTCTTTGCCTAGATAGATGATTTCAGAGAGGCCTTTGGTAATCAACATGGACTGGATATTTTTTCCTAGTCCTCTGCCTTGAAGAATACCCGAACCTATAGCTATGATATTTTTGAAGGCACCGGCCAATTCTGCCCCCCGTATTTCTGAGGACTCAAAAACGCGGAAAACGCTGCAATTCAATGCTTTTTTTCCCTGCTCAATAACTTCTTTGAACTCACTGGCGATTACGGTGGCCGTAGGCTGTCCATCCATGATTTCTTCAGCCAAGTTGGGACCGGAAACACAGCCCACTCGAAGTACCTGTGTTTCTTGCTCTATAATCTCACTCATGGTGAAAACCTCTGTGCGACTCAACACCAGCGGCTCCCTGCGGTATATTTCGGGATCTACGTCCAATCCCTTGGTACCGTGAATAAGAATGTGATAGGGTTTGAGGTATTTACTAAAGCTGCGCATCACTGCCCGGAAGTTCTCCGAGGGTACAACTGGAAAGATGAGTCGACATTCCTCACAGAATTCCCTGGCATCATTGGTCGCTTTTATACGGGGAGACAACTCGTATCCGAGATAAGAGTGCTTGTGCTGCTCATTGATACTCTGAATGTTTTCTTCCTGTCGCGTATATATCAACACATCATGTTTATGTGCGACCAGAACAGCCAGGGCAGTTCCAAATCTGCCTGCACCCAGTATGCCTATTTTGCCGTTAGTCATCGCGCTTAATTACTGCTGATTTCTCAATCAAATCAAGCAAGTCATTTAATGAATGCGCCTCACTTAGTGAGTAAGGACCAATTTTTTCTCTTTTTAATCTGCTCAAATGGCCACCAGAGTTTAAATATTGCCCGAAATCATGGGCAAGAGAGCGGATATAAGTCCCCTTTGAACAGCGTACGCGAAAGTCCATGGTGTATTCACTTGGATCAAAATTCAGACATTCAAATGATTTGATTTCCACTTTTCGCCTCGGAGCTACAACCTGCTCAGACTTACGTGCATAGTGGTAAAGACGCTTGCCTTTAACCCGCACTGCAGAGAACCTGGGTACCTCCTGTTCGATTTCCCCTGTAAATTTTTCCAGGTTTTCTTCGATCAAGTCAAATGTGATATGATTGGTGGGATATCGGGTATCTATCTCGGTTTCCTTATCAAAGCTGGGTGTCGAACTACCCAATTGTATCGTACCGGAATATACCTTATCCATATCTGTCAGATACTTCAATTTTTTGGTCATGGGCCCTGCGGCAACCAACAATAACCCGGTGGCCAGGGGATCAAGAGTACCGCTGTGTCCCACTTTTATTTTCTTGACCTGGAGCGTCTGTTTGAGCTTGTATTTAATTTTGTTAACCACATCAAAAGAAGTCCATTCCAATGGTTTATCCACGGGTAAAAGTGCTCCCTGAATAAAATCGTAGGGAGGATGCGTATTTATGATATCGTCCATCCGTAGAAAATTGCTGCTGCGCCTATGAGAAAACAGTAATAGGCGAAATAGTTTAGTTGAAAATTCTTCACCAATCGAATCATCCATTTACAGGCAAAGACTCCCGTTAGAAAGGCAGCAGTGAAGCCCACTGCCAGGTAGAGCATCCATTCCTGGTCCAGTCCACTGAATCTTAAATGCAATATATCGTCTCCGATTTTGAGAAATATCAGTGGAAGTACCATTAAAAATGAAAACTCGGCTGCAATAGAGCGATCCACTCCAATTATTACACCTGTGGATATGGTTGCACCAGATCTTGAGATTCCCGGAAGCAATGCCACTGCTTGTGAGACACCAATCAATAAGGCTTCCAGCCAACCAATTTTTTTGTGTGTTTTTCTGCCTTTATTGGCGATGAATAAAAGTATTCCTGTGAACAGTAAACATATACCCACAAGGCCGATGCGCTCATCAAAGAGTAATTTGAGTTGATCCTGAAAAAAGTACCCAATCAATCCAGCCGGAAGCATGGAAATAAAAACGTGAAAAGCGTATTTCTGAGCTGGCGAATTCTTAACGTGAATATTTGAGAGAAGTTTTTTGATTTCTTGTCGGAAAACGTAAACAGTTGCTAAGGCCGTAGCAAAATGAAGCACAATAGTCATCATTAGATTTTCTTCAGCATTGTATCGATCTCCAAGAATGACTTTGGCTATTTCTAAATGACCACTGCTGGATACTGGCAAGAACTCCGTCAGTCCTTGCACAATCCCCAAAAGCAGGGCTTTCAATAATTCCATCAAATAGCAGGCTTTTTAAATACGGCAAATATTTCAACCACAAATCCCGCCAATATCACAATCGGGGCCAATACAGTTCTTCTGAAACTATAAATCAACTGGTCATCCCAGACCTCGGGGGAGGGCATTTTTCCACCCGTCATAAGGGCCAGACCGATAACAATCAAAATAGCTCCGCCCAACATCCACAGGTAATTCACGCGACCGAAAATCAATTCATTTTTGACCTTGGGTGCTTTTTGCTTTCTTGAACTGGTTCTTTTCTGATTCTTTGCCATTTGTCTGATTTTAATTTTCCCATCGCATTAAGCGCAGGTTTTTCCGAAGGATAAATATCGAGAAAACCACAATTGTAAGAATGATCAGGGCCGTTAGAAGGGCCAAATATATAACAATATTCTCACTCCATAATTGCCTCAGGCCTGCAACCGTATCTATTAAAAAGCGCGCAATAAGGAGAAAGGTCCCCACGGCGAACACGATCGCCAGTAAACTGGTAATCAATACGCGAAGAATCATTGGCCGAGCAATAAAGAAAGGGGAGGCGCCAAGTAGCAACTGGTTGTAAATCACATCACTCCGATAGTTCAAGCCCATTCGCAACGTATTGTAGAGAAATAAAAATGTAAGTACAAGTAACACTGCTCCTACGGCAAGTAAAATGACCAATGCCTTTTTTATGCTACGATTCAGTTGCGCTACATTGATTTGTTCATAATAGACTTTGTCCACGCCTTTTTGACGGAGTAATTTGGATTTGATAAGTACAAGGTCGGTGGGATTGACATAGTTTTCTTTCACGTTAAAAAAGACAACATCTCTGAACGGTAAGTCAAGGTATCCGGAAAGACTGTCCTCGAGTTGTGGAGAAAATAGGTTCTCAATACTGTCTTTTGAGTTGAATTCAAATGTACCGACAAGGTAAAAGTCCTGTTCTTCCAGAAACATCTGTAGATGTTCTGTATCGGACTGAGGCGTATTTTCTTTAAATTCGACGGCAAAACTTATTTTCTCTTTGCTCTTTTTGAGAAAATTTTGAGCCAGGAAGAAGCTGCTGCCCAATAGCAATAAGAAAAATAGGACGATACCAATACTTATGCCGGTATACACCCATTGAAACACAGGTTTTTCTTTATATTTTGCCATGGCGAATTACGTCTTGACGAACAGTTCATTACGAAGGTACAAAAGCATGAATATTTGTTTCCAGCTTTTAGGCTTGATCCTGTGGATCTTATTTCAACAACCGGAACAGGTGTTGAATACATGGCGGAATGCAGGTTTTGAGGGAAATCCGGGTAAAGTGAGCAATCCTCTGTTTTGGCGAAGTTGTTCCAATCAAAGCACACCGGATCTTCTTCCCGGAATTTTCGACGTAGAAACCCAGCCTTTTGAGGGGGGGTCTTACGTGGGACTGATCACAAGGAGCAATGGTCAAAAGGAGGATATCTACCAAGAACTTTCTGAACCTTTTGAGAAAGGGCAATGCTATCAATTCTCATTGCGTGTAGCCAGGTCGGCTACTTACCTAGACCACAATACTCCTGTGGGTTTAAAGGTTTGGTTGGGATCGGGACCCTGTCTGAGGAGTCAGTTGATTCATCATGAAAAAATGATTAAAAACTTGGACTGGGAAGAAGTGGAAATACAATTTACAGCGGATAAGAAAATGAGGTATATTCTTTTTGAGCCAAGCAGTGCTCCTGGTCTTTTTTTCGACTATCCGGGGAATGTGCTATTGGATGATTTATCTCAAATAGAAAGCTGCAATCGATCGTAAAAACAAAAGAAATGAGAGAGGTATTATGGAAGCCGTCAAAGGAATTTATGCAAAACAGCCACATGTTTGTCTTCATGCAGTGGGTCAATACCAAATACAAAAAATCTTTTCAGGACTACGACGATCTATGGCAGTGGTCTGTCAATGAGAAAGAACAATTCTGGGAAGCTGTTTGGAATTATTTTGACATCGATTATGAAGGAGATTACGAGAAGGTGGTCTCTGGCGGGCAGATGCCGAACCAAAAATGGTTTGAAGGCACAAAACTGAATTACGCGGCGCATATTTTCAGGCAAAGCAATGACAACGAACCAGCCATCATTTATAAATGTGAGAATAATCAGAAGCGAGAACTGAGTTGGCGTGATTTGCGAGAACAGGTAGCAAGACTTCAGGCTTATCTCAAGGAGCAGGGCGTGGACCAGGGGGATTATGTGGCTGGCTATCTGGCCAATTCACCTCATGCCAGTATTGCATTCTTGGCCACTGTAGGTCTTGGGGCCGTTTGGTCCTGTTGTTCCCCAGATTTTGGGGTAGACAGTGTAGTGGATAGGTTTGAGCAATTAAAGCCCAAAGTGTTGTTGGCTATAGACGGCTATGTCTATAATGAGAAAATTTATGATAAGCGCAAAGAGGTAAGGGCCATCCGGGATAAAATACCTTCTATTAAATCCTTGATATGGGCGCGAAACATCAATTCCGCGGCGTCATGCGAGGAAGGAGAATGCTTTTGGGAAGAGGCCCTGGACAATCAACAAACAGAGGTATTGACTCGACGAGTTCCCTTTGATCATCCTTTGTGGGTATTGTATTCCAGTGGAACCACAGGTCAACCCAAAGCTATAGTACATTCACATGGAGGCAATTTACTCGAACATCTCAAATACCACGCCTTTCACAACAATACAAAAAGGGGTGAACGTTTTTTCTGGTATACCACGACCGGTTGGATGATGTGGAATTACCTTCATGCCAGTTGGCTTCTAGGAGCCACAGTCGTTTTGTATGATGGCAGTCCGTCTCTTTCAAAGCTGGATGTTTTATGGGAATATGCCTCGGAGGCCGGGATTCATCATTTCGGCACCAGTGCGCCTTTTCTTGTTTCTTGCATGAAAAGGGGGGTGCGGCCTTCCAGGCATGATTTAAGCGCCCTGGTAAGTATTGGCTCCACCGGGGCACCCCTTCCTCCTGAGGCTTTTGATTACGTTTATAGTCAGATCAAGCGTGATGTTTGGCTCTGTTCCATGAGCGGAGGTACGGATGTGTGTACTGCTTTTGTAGGAGGCAATCCATTGCTGCCCGTTAGAAGAGGCGAGATCCAGTGTCGTGCGCTCGGATGTGCACTCTATGCATGGGATGAAAATGGTGAAGAGGTTATTGGTGATATGGGAGAAATGGTCATAACGGAACCTATGCCATCAATGCCGGTTAGATTCCTCAACGACCCGGGCAATAAACGGTATCTAGACAGCTATTTCGATATGTACCCTGGGATCTGGCGTCATGGAGATTGGGTAGAAATCGAACCCCACGGGGGATTGGTGATCCTCGGCAGGTCAGACGCAACCCTTAATCGGCACGGCATTCGCATCGGTACAGCCGAGATTTACAATGTTTTGAACAAAATAGAGGAATTAAAAGATTCGCTAATTGTTAACCTGGAAAAGGAGAATGGAGACCATTTTATGCCGCTTTTCGTGGTGACAAAAAATGGATTGACGCCAGAGCTGGTTAAAAAAATCAAGCTGGAATTGCGCAAACAATGCTCACCTCGTCATGTCCCGGATGTCATTGAGGAAACGCAACAGATTCCCAGAACGATCAGTGGTAAAAAGATGGAAGCACCAGTGAAAAAGATTCTCATGGGAAGACCGCTGGAAAAGTCCATTAATCTTGATGCCATGCAAAATCCGGAGAGCGTAGACTTTTTTGTGCACTATGCGGGGAGCCTTAGTGCATAACCATAATTCTGCCAATGCTTTGATCACTGGCTCCCACAAGGCGAACCAAATAAATGCCATTTTCCAAATTGGAGATAGGAAGTAGGATGCGTTGGGCGTGGGGATATTGTCTTTCGTGCACGACCTTTCCATCAGCATTCAGGAGGCTGAAGTGGAAACTTTCCTCCTCCTCTAGGGCGATATCAAGTCGCAAACGATTGCCCTGAGGATTGGGAAGGTAGTCAATGTCGATGAGGCGTTTAGTTTTTTCTCTCTTTTCGTAGTGGCTGCAAATAACGGACTTTGTGAAGCGGCCGATATCGCGATAAAATTGTTGCCGTGGAATACTGCCCAGGAAGTTCATGTGTCCTTTTTGTTCAAATATGCGAGCCCGCTGCGTGAATTCCGGAAATTGCTCCAATC
>DATFJT010000138.1:0-2836 GCA_035269065.1 Saprospiraceae bacterium
GTTCATGATGGCTTTCATGCGCTCCTCAAATTGCCCGCGATATTTGGTGCCGGCAACTAGTGCCGCGAGGTCTAGCATGACAATTCTTTTATCGAATAGATTTCTCGAAACTTTTCGCTGAATAATTCTCAAAGCCAGACCTTCTACGATCGCAGTTTTACCAACGCCGGGTTCTCCTATAAGAATGGGATTGTTTTTCTTTCTCCTACTTAGAATTTGAGAAACTCTCTCAATTTCATTTTGGCGTCCGATAATGGGATCCAACTTATCCTCCTGGGCTAATTTTGTAACATCACGTCCGAAATTATCCAATACAGGTGTGCGAGATTTATTTCCCACTTTTCTTCCCGAAGTATAACGACCTGAAGAATCTTCGCTTTCAAACGGGTCATCAGGATCGCTGGAGGTAGAACCTAAAATTTCATCGCTCATATAATCCTTTTCCTGTTGGGCAAACTCGAGTTCAGACTTAAATATGTCATAATCAATGTCGTATTGTTCTAATATTTTGCAAGCCATATTGTCCTTGTGTTTGAGAATACTCAATACCAAGTGTTCCGGACAAATCTCTTCTTGCTTCATATTCTTGGCTTCAAGAAAGCACACCTTTAATACTTTTTCTGCCTGCCTGTTTAGAGGCATATCGCCGATTTGTTTGGCTACTTTAGTATTGGCCTTGTACTGTACAGCATTCTGAATAGTATCCCTTAAATCCTCTAAATCGACGTCCAGGGAAACCAGTATTTGATTGCTTACTGAGTCATCTATTAAAATGACTCCCAGCAATAGATGCTCTGTACCTATATAGTCTTGTCCCAGTTTTTTCGCTTCTATTCTACTCCTCGATAAAACCTCTTTTACTTGAGGTGAAAACATTCTGTTCATTTCATTCCTTTTTCATGGTATGGTGTAAAAACTGTGCCACATGAAAATAACTGTCATTCTTGCAGCTCAGCTCAGGCTTACAACCAAAAATAACATAAATTATTGGCAATAACCGCCTGTAAGTATACAACTGCTCAAATGAGAGATAGTTGATATTGCTTCTTGAGAACCACAAGCTATGTCGTGTGTATTACTTGACTATCGGAGGATTTGTTATTTTTGTGCATCAGAAAACGATTTATGAAGTATTCCGTAGATAAGCATAGCGATTACAGTATTTTTAAACTCGAAGATCACAATTTGAATGCCAGTCTGGCACCGGATTTAAAGTCTCAACTCGTCATTTTTAAGAATGAGGGGGTCTCTAACCTGATGATCGATATGAGTAGTGTGAAGTACGTCGATTCAAGTGGTTTGAGTGCCTTACTCACTGGGAAACGATTGTATGAAAACCATGGCAGCTTGGTCATTTTTGGTATTGACAATCCGGTGGTAAAGAAAGTATTTGAAATATCAAAGCTTGACGAGGTTCTCAATATTGTCCCTACTAGAGAAGAGGCTGAAGATTTTGTCCGTATGGAGCAAATCGAACGCAGCCTTGACGTATCTGAAGACGAGGATTAGTCCTTTGAACAGGCAATTTGAAATCAAAGTCTTGGGATGCAATTCAGCCATGCCTGCCCATGGGCGCAATCCGACCTCCCAGTATCTTCGTATTCATAAACACCATTTCCTCATTGATTGCGGTGAAGGAACACAAAAGACTATGGGCAGATGGAAAATACCCCGTCAGTCCATCCGACATATTTTTATATCTCATCTGCACGGCGATCACTACTTTGGCTTGCCTGGTCTCATCAATAGCATGATCTTGCAAGGCCGGAAAGAACCACTGACAATATTTAGTCCGCCTGGCTTGAATCAATTAATTGCCAAAGTTTTCGACCTGGCCGGAGCAGAACCTACCCATGAAATCCTATTTAAAGAATTGACACATGAGCAAGGTGCTCATAAGATTTGCGCTCTAGAAAACGTGGATGTTTTCGCCTTTCCTCTAAAACACCGAATTCCATGCTACGGTTATTTATTTCAGGAAAAGCAAACGCGAAGGAATCTCAATCCGGAAATGTTACAAAAATATGCCGTTCCCAGGGAACAGAGGCAGGGTCTGCAGGATGGAAAAGATTACGTACTATCGAATGGAGCGCTGATACCCAACGAAAAATTTTTGATTGATCCACCTGAAAATCGCAGTTATGCTTTCTGCACAGATACGCTTTATTTACCTGGATTGAGCGATATATTGCAAGGCACCTATGTATTATACCACGAAGCGACTTTTGAACACGAGCTGTTAGAGAAAGCCAAGCTTAGCTTTCATACGACAGCCAAAGAGGCTGCCTGGTTGGCAAGAGATGCCGAGGTCAAGCACTTGATCCTGGGTCATTACAGCAGTAGGTACAAATCTCCCAAGATATTGAGAGACGAGGCCCGTCAGGAATTTTCCAATACGCATTTGGCAGTGGAGGGGACAAGCTATTTTATTACAAGACATGAGAATGTGGAAAAAACCTTACATATGGAATAGCCGTTTAGCGATGCAAATGCGTTTGAACTATGTCTGCGATCAATGGATCAAGGATTCATCTTTTTGAAAGATAGATTCTATGTATTAGAGAATTCTTTATTATATTTGCCTGAGAGTTAGGGAAAACTACATTTTCTAATTTTTTTGGTCCTCAAAATTTGGCAAGTGCTTTCTGCAATTGCCCAGGGGTTTACATTTTTAAAGATATTGTCTTTTGAGATGGGAGGTAGAGTTAGGGGGGTCTGGCTCTATTTTCCCATCTTCAAGAGACTTTTTTGAACATCTTTTTCCCTTTTTCATTTTAACTATTATCTTTGCCATCCTTTAAGCCGATTCCGTAGCTCAGCTGGTAGAGCAACGGCC
>DATFJT010000139.1:0-12946 GCA_035269065.1 Saprospiraceae bacterium
ATCAATTACACCGTTTTCATCAGAATTATCTACAATGCTTCCTTCGGCAATAACTACAGCAATTTCATCATCTGAATCATCATCATCCCTATCCATTTTATTGTAGTAATCGTTAAAGTCGATGTAGTCAATGTCATCATACTCGTCTACTGCCATCCGACTTTTAAGGGTTTCCAGCAGTTCCTCTTTTTGCCATGCGGCATCGATCAAGCCAGCATCTAAAGCCAGGTAGGCCCTCCTGGATTCATAGTTATTCATGATTTCCAGGACTCTATCTCTGGTGAGATTTCTTGACTCTGCAATATCTGTAATGAGTCGCTCCTGTACATCTTCGAGAAAAGCTCTGGTCTGGGTGCGGTTTTCCTCTGACATGTCATTTCTTCGAAAGGGCTCCGTCGCCGATTTGAACTTACCTGCATAAAACACCTTAGGTTCTACACCAATTTTGTCCAACATATCCTTGAAATAAAGTAACTCCGCTCCTAACCCGCGTAGATCTATACCTCCGATGGGATTGAGAAAAATACTATCTGCCGCACTTGCCAGATAGTAACCACCCTGGGTGAAGTAATCTCCATAGGCATACACAAATTTTCCACTTTCTTTAAACTCCTGAATGCCCTGACGCAGCAATCTAGCATTGCTGTAGAAAGCAGTAGGCATGGAATTGGTTTTTATATACAGGCCTTTGATTTTATCATTCTCAGCCGCATGCTCTAAGATATCGAGAACAGCATGGACACCAACAACATTATTGTCATTGAAAGTAAATGGAGGCCTTTCTACGTTGTTTGTTTTCTCAGGAAGATTTGTTTTGAAATCCATGACAAGGATGGATTCTTTTTTAAAACCCTTATCAAATTTAGACTTAATCATTCCAGCCAATCCAACACCTCCCCCTATTAACAACAGGACAAAAAGAAATAAGAATATCCCGATGCAAGAGGCCAGCACATATTTAAAAAACTGTTTCATTGTAGAATTAATTTCGATTTATAATTGCTATTCACCAAAGTGATTGCTTCGCCTCATAAATATGAAGACATTTGACCATCCCGCTCACCTTTATTGGATGAAAGAGCATATTTTTTCGATAAAACCAGACGTGCAGCACTTTGAAGAAAAATTGAGATTTTTTGATTTTTATTTGCTTATTTCCTTAGGGTGTATGTATATTTGTGTACGATCGATATTTATTATCGACATCTACGAAAAAGGTGTGTTTGGGTTTTTACATTTGGGGCAGGCCGCTCGGCCTGCCTTTTTTTATTGCTCACTTTGTACAGTGATTTTCATTATAGTTCAATCCAAACGTTCTCTCACAAGTTCGCTATCAATATTCAACTTCATCCCGCTTAATAGAAATGAAATTCCTGAGCATGTATCGATGCGTTGATGCAGGAGGAATAGAATACCAAGAACATGAATCAACTAAATGCCATATACATTCCATCCGGGAGTGATAATATTTGAAAACTGGTGAAATAAATAATACTAAAAGCCAAGTTCCTGGATTTGGCTTCCGGTTAATCTAAGCGGTAAATACTGCTTCCAACGACTTTTATGGAGGAAAGCTTCATATCCATCAATACAAAGAGACAGCTCTGGAAGGGTCTGCAGATATGATTTCATTTGTAAACATGTCATGCTGGAAATGATTCCTGGATAGAAATCTCTCAATTTTAGCCAGTTGTTTCATAAGTTTAAGGATTCAAAAATTGATTTCATGAATTTAGATCAAACGTCATACAAGCAATTTCTCATTAATGCCTTCGATAAATATGCGCGCATTCATACCGAATCCGATTTCCACTCGAAAAGCTATCCCAGTACAGAGCGCCAAAAAGATCTCAGTAAACTGCTTATGGCGGAGCTGAAGGAAATGGGGGTTGAGGCAAATATGGATGATCATGGCTATGTATACGGTAAAATTCCTGCCAACACTAAAAAGAATGTCCCCAAGATATTCTTTTGCTCGCATGTGGACACCAGTCCTGACTGTTCCGGAAAAAATGTTCTGCCACGAATTCATGAAAACTACCAGGGACAAGACATCACCTATCCGAATGATGAAAGCTTAGTTCTGAATCCCCAGATTAGTCCAAAGTTGAAAGATAAAATGGGACACGACATCATCACCGCCAGCGGAGGCACTCTACTTGGTGCTGATAACAAATCGGGCGTTGCAGCCATCATGACAGCTGTGAAATACCTTACAGATCACCCGGATATCAAGCACGGTCCTGTCCGCATCCTCTTCACCCCGGACGAGGAAGTGGGAAGAGGAGTAGATCATTTAGACAAAGAGGCACTGGATGCCGATTTTGGCTACACCATGGATGGAGAACAGTCTGGTACCTTTAATTGGGAAACATTTTCAGCTGATTATGCCAAAGTCCATATACACGGAGTAAGTATTCACCCGGGCTATGCCAAAAATAAATTGGTCAACGCCGTCAAAGTGGCCTCTGATTTTGTAGATGAATTGCCAAAAAACGGCCTCTCTCCCGAAACCACCTCTGATCGACAGCCATTTGTGCACCCGGTACGAATTGGTGGAAATGCAGAAAAAGCCGAAATAGAATTCATCCTTCGTGACTTTGTCACCGAGGGATTAAATGGCTTGAGGTCATTATTAAAGGATATAGCAAGCAAGACAGAAAAGGAGTGGCCAGAAAGTAAAATAGAGATAGAATTTAAAGAGCAGTACCGCAATATGCGAGAAGTCTTGTCTGACCACCCGAAAATTGTAGAATACGCAGTCGAAGCTATAGAAAAAACGGGTCTAAAATGTGAGCAACTCCCCATAAGAGGAGGAACAGATGGATCGAGACTATCATTTATGGGACTACCCTGCCCCAATATATTTGTTGGTGAGTACCATTTTCATTCACCTCTGGAATGGACCTCTGTTCAAGACATGCTGAAGGCGACAGAGACAATTGTTCACCTGCTTCAAATCTGGGAGGAGCGCTCGTAATGTCACGCTATAAATACTACGCCCTTAACAAACCTTATGGGGTGTTGTCTCAGTTCACCAAGGATCACCCCGGGCAAAGCACGCTGGCAGAATTGTTGGCAGTGGAAAAAGATGTTTATCCGGTTGGAAGGCTGGACAAAGACAGTGAAGGATTGTTATTGCTCACCAATGACAAAAGCGTCAATCAAAAATTGCTACATCCTAAAAACAGGCATAAAAAGACCTATTGGGCGCAAGTTGAAGGCCAAATAACTGAAGATGTCTTGGAACAGTTAAGGAAAGGGGTCATCATCAAACACAAAGGTAAAGCCTATCATACATTACCTTGCATGGCAGAAGAAATTGAAGCTCCAGCCGGACTGTGGGATAGAAACCCTCCCATACGTTATAGGAAAAATATTCCTACCTCATGGGTTGAAATAACGCTTCATGAAGGTAAAAACCGGCAGGTAAGAAAAATGATGGCAACAGTCGGTTTTCCAGTTCTCAGATTGATAAGAGCAGCCATTGAAGGATTACAAACCCCGGATTCACCTGGAAGGTCTACAGAGCTGAGTCAGGAGATCTTTTATGCAAAGCTGGAATTGAACTGAGGGTCAGAATTTGAAAGGTACTTAAAGAAGGTGATTACTTTTTGATAAATGATACGATTTCCCGGTGACCATCCTTGAGTAAGATTTCAAGAAAATAATATCCAGCTTCTAATCGGTACACGGGTATAGACCTGACATGTTCCAACTTCATCAATAGGTTTCCATGCACATCTCTTACCATCAGTTGCTCCGGCACCTGAAAAGTCTTCAACTCCATCATGTGTTCAGCAGGGTTGGGATACAACTCAAAAGAGGATTGACTCAATTCCCTACTGTTGCTGATGATCCATGAGCTGTCACAGGGATAACCAACAAAATTGTAAACCGTGCCATTCTGCTCAAAACAGCGCAAATCATCTACATAATTGGCAAATTCATCACAGATATAGCCCCCTATTTCCCAATGGTGGGTATAATGTATACCACCCTCTGCAAAACCTATATTTTCAATGATTGATCTTTTGTGAGGTATAATTTCAGTGTCATTTCTCAAATAGAGGGTATCCGGAACGTTTACATGTTGTACTTGAAACACGGTTCCATTCTCAGCCTCGACAGCACCCATACTATCTATATGTACATGGTAGTTTTTGAAGGCCAGGCTGTCATAGGGAAATGTCGGATCACAGATAGGCAAGTCTTCTATACCATATGAATTTTCCTCGGAAAAGTTGTAGAGAAGCGTCATTCGACCTGAGCGCTCATTGTAATTGAAAACCAGATCATTCTCAAAATAGAAATAACGGATCCCCGAGTTGTTTGGGAAAGATTCAACGACATATAATTTCAATCCATTGATCCTGGTCGTGTCTATAATTTCATTGGTCAATGAGGTGTACGACCTTCCCAGCGGACTGAAACTATAAGTCCATTTGGTGCCGATATCCCAAATGGGAGTAGTATTCTGAGTCTGCGCAAAAAAAGTCAAAAACAATAGAAATATGGAGCATGCTATTCTCCTCATGGCATGGGTTTTATTGAAAATCACAAGTTATTTAATCTCTATTCATCGCCTGCGCCTGCCTCCTCGTTTACTTTTGTTCTTATGTCGATTTCGCTTGGACTGTCCTGAGGAGGACTTGCGTTTGTTCTTTCCCTGAAATCGCCTGTCCTCTCTTTTTTCCAATAGTTTTTCCACCAAATCCGGACGATTCAATTTCTCTAGCTTCTTGCGGATCTTATGTCTGAATTGCTTTTTGTGCCAAAAGAAGAACATGTGTTGGTTGCGCTTTTCATCTTTGGTTTTGGCGGTGTAAACAGGCTTCAAGGTGTATGGATGAACTCCTGTGTAGTAGATGATGGTAGCTACAGTCATTGGTGTCGGAGTGAAATCCTGTACTTGCTCAAGCTGAAAGCCCATCTCTTTGGTCTCGGCTGCCAGATTGGCCATTTCCTCTTCTGTACTACCGGGATGACTGGAAATGAAATAGGGAATCAATGGCTGCTTGAGACCGTGTTTCTCATTGTAATGGTCATACTTCTTCTTAAATTCATGAAAATGCTTGAAAGAAGGCTTGCGCATCACGCGTAAGGTAGCGTCAGAAGTATGCTCCGGGGCTACCTTCAACCTACCGCTGGTGTGGCGACAAACGACTTGTTCCATATACTCATCAAGTGACCCGTCGTTTTTCTTGTTGTAGCTATCCACCAGTAAATCATAACGAATACCACTTCCCACGAAGGCTTTCTTTACCTCCGGATGTGCATCTACTTTCCGATACAGGTCCGTCATGGCCTTGTGACTGGTGTCTAAATTACTGCAAACCACAGGATGAATGCAGGAGGGTGCTACACATCGGTCACAAATTGATTGATCCTTGCCCTTCAGTTTATACATATTGGCTGAGGGGCCACCAAGATCAGAAATGTAACCCTTAAAATCAGGCATTTTGGTCACCTGGTCTACTTCCTTTAAAATCGATTCTTCAGACCGGCTCGCTACGAATTTTCCCTGGTGTGCCGAAATGGTGCAAAAACTGCAGCCCCCGAAACATCCGCGATGCATATTCACGGAGAACTTGATCATCTCATAAGCTGGAATTGTTCCGCGCTTTTTATACTTGGGATGAGGCAACCGTGTATAAGGCAGGTCAAAAGAGGCATCAATCTCATCCTCCGTCATGGGAGGATAAGGTGGATTGATGACCAGTTGGTGGTCTCCAACTCCCTGGATCAATCGACGGGCCTGTACTTTGTTGGATTCCTGCTCAATGTGCTTGAAGTTTCTGGCAAAAGCAATTTTATCATTGAGACAGATCTCGTGAGAAGACAATTCAAGATCTACCCAATTTTTATTCTTAGGTAACTCTTGGTCCCGGTCAATCAATACCGCCGTTTGCGGAATGGTGGTCAGGGTCTCGAAAGGAACCCCTTTCTTTAGCAATCGAATGATTTCTCTTAAGGGCATTTCTCCCATGCCATAGACGAGCATATCGGCACCGCTCAATGTCAGAATATTTGGAAAGAGCTCGTCAGACCAGTAATCGTAATGCGTGACACGTCTTAATGAGGCTTCAATACCCCCCAGGAGCACCGGTACATCAGGATAGAGTTTTTTGAGAATTTGAGTGTAGACTTTAACTGCATAATCAGGTCTGAATCCCGACTCGCCTCCAGGTGTATAGGCGTCGTCAGAACGTCTGCGCTTATTGGCCGTATAGTGATTGACCATGGAGTCCATACAACCTGAGGTCACACCAAAGAACAAGCGAGGGCGGCCAAATTTCTTAAAATCTCTTAGATCATCCTGCCAGTTAGGTTGAGTAACAATGGCGACGCGCAATCCTTCGCTTTCCATGATCCGCCCGATCACAGCATTGCCAAAGGCAGGGTGGTCTACGTAGGCATCTCCTGAAATAATAACTACATCTAATTCAGACCAGCCCCTTCGCTCAACTTCCTTAGCAGTTATGGGCAACCAGTCCTCCAATCGATGTTCTATGATGGGTAATTCGTGCATATTGCTTACAAAAGTAAGGCAATTCCACTGTAATAACTGAAACTAAATGAATCTTAGCTAAAAAGAAAAACCGGGACATCCGTTGATGCCCCGGTACCTAAACCCAATTATCGAATTGTAATCATGCGTTTCGACAGTGTGATATCGAGTGCGCTTACCCTGTATAAGAGTACGCCTTCACTCATTAGGTCGCTGGCGCGTACTTTAAACTCGCCATAACCATTTGAAAAAATACGCTTGTCTGAATACAGCAACTGACCGTCCGTATCAAATATCTCCAGCTGAACCGGAGCTTCTTTGCCCAACTCAAAGCCGATGAAGGTAGTCCCTTGCACCGGATTGGGCTTGTTTTGATAAAGAATCAGAGCCTTTTGGTTATTCATCTCGCGTCCAGATGGAAGCAGTTCAACTCTGTATAAAGAATTGTTTGTCCCGTATGCCTCCGCTTTCAAATCCGCGTCGGACAACTCAGGCATGCATTCAGACAGCGTATGTTCATCTTCAAAGAATATCTCTAGTAGTTTTATTTTCTCATCTATCCGAACCCCGTAGGCTTCATCCCAACTGAAGCGCAACTGACTACTCTTTTGATCAAAGTAGATATTAGAAGGGGTCAATCCTTTGAGGTCTCCCACTGCTGAGCGCAATTGCTGACCTGTCTTGTGCAAGTCTATCGCAAATTGCATACCAAAAAGTGAAATGTCCCTCGGTTCTAAGCATATTTCGATGCTATTTCTCTTGTCATTCTTGACGTAACTCAATTGAAAAGGGTCTTGTGATTCCCTTGATTCCTGATTGGGACTCGCATTACTCATATCTGTGACGTCTCCCATTTTTATCATGACAAAATCTTGTTCCATCTGATTGAATTCTAACCCGTCAATGAAAACCTCACGCGGTATAGGGTGATGAAATGGATGATCAGGATAATCAAATTGGTGACTCGCCGGTATGAAATCCCATGCAGGCACATCAGGAAATTCGTCGATGATCCGCAGGATGGCCTGTCTAATTAAAGCCAGATCAAATGTAGTGACCGATTCCGATCGATTGACATCTGCTGCCACCACCTTGTATGGTGAATCAAGTTTTTTCAATCTTAGTATGTGCCGTCGTATCATAACCAGGTCTATGGTGCTCAAGGATTCGTTGAGAGCCCCCTGGTCATATTTGGCCGTTACCGTGTAAGAAAACCCTGTAGGAACCTGAGGCAATTCGTAGTGGCCTTCCACATCTGTTTCAGCAACACTACCCTGTCCCATTAACTCAACCTGGACATCAGGCATGCCATCTCCATTTTCTGTGCGAATATCGCCCGCTATCATAGCGGTGGTGCGAGATCCCTGGCAATGACCTGCAGGATCAGTGAGTGTCAAGGTTCGACTGACGGCAGTCAATTCTTCCCCGTTGCTGTTGAGCATGCGGACTGTAAATTCGACATCTCTGTCCACATCATTACAGTCGAGTCTCTCCGGTGTGATCATCCACAGGATATTGTTCTCACATATTTGTGGAAGAGCCTCCAAAAGGGCTTCAGGGCTTGCCTCCCATTCTCCGGACTCAGGAAGTACAAGATCTGACGAGCGCATCGTCAACGGTAGACCTTCTGGTAACAGGGTCAAACTCAGTGGTGCAGTGTCCCGTCTACCGGAATCATTCTCAACGATAAAAAGCAGGTCGTTGATGCCCAGGTGAGGACAACCAATGATGGTCCTATCCAGGAAGTAGCTCAGATTATTGCCGACAGATCCCCGATCAAAATCTTCCGGATTGAGCGTCAGAGCCAGATTGCTTTCCAAAAAGATGGTGGTGTCTTCTGTAGCTGCCATGAGCATAGTGACAACCGTAATGGTAACCGTATCCATGGACGTGTTTCCACATCGATCAGTTGCCGTAAAAATAACGTCTGTATCCCCAACGGGATAGACTCCACTGGCATCCTCCATGCCATTACCCACAGGCGCATCATTTGTAATATCGATGCTGTCCTCAGGAGCACAATTGTCGGTAGCCATTGCGATGAGAGTTACAAACTCCCCTTCATCCACGGTCTGATCCATGATACCCGAAATTACTGGTGGTGTCGTATCCTGTACCTGTATATTTTGAAGACAGGTCGAGGTGTTCCCACAATTGTCTTCAGCTGTGAATGTGCGCTCGATAACATATTCATCCGCACAAACTCCATCCACGCGATTGTCACTGAACGTGATGCTTAGGTCATCGTCACAATTGTCCGTGGCTGTAGCCTCACCGGTATTACTGGTTGTTAAATCATCATCACAGTCTACTGTAACATCAGCCGGACAACTAATCATGGGATCAGTTGTATCCTGCACCTGTATGGTTTGAAGACAAGTCGAAGTATTACCACAATTATCTTCGGCTGTCCAGGTACGCTCAATAACATATTCATCCGCACAAATTCCATCTGCGCGATTGTCACTGAACGTAATACTCAGGTCATCATCACAATTGTCCGTAGCTGTCGCTGCCCCGGTATTGCCAGGCGACATATCGTCGGAGCACTCAATCGTTACATCTGCCGGACAACTAATCATTGGATCAGTTGTATCCTGCACCTGTATGGTTTGAAGACAAGTCGAAGTGTTTCCACAATTATCTTCTGCTGTCCAGGTACGCTCTATGACATACTCATCCGCACAAATTCCATCCACTCGGTTGTCGCTGAACGTAATGCTTAGGTCGTCGTCACAATTGTCCGTAGCTGTGGCAGCCCCTGTATTGCTCGGGGACATATCGTCGCTACACTCAATCGTTACATTTGCCGGACAGCTGATCATGGGATCTGTCGTATCCTGTACCTGTATATTTTGAAGACAGGTCGAGGTGTTTCCACAACTATCCTCGGCTGTAAAGGTGCGCTCTATAAGATATTCATCTTCACAGGGTCCATCAACGCGATTGTCACTAAAAGTAATGCTTACCGCATCGTCGCAATTGTCCGTAGCAGTGGCCGCCCCTGTATTACTGGGGGACATATCGTCGCTGCACTCAATCGTAATATCTGTTGGACAAACTAATACAGGCGGAGTGGTATCGATGATCATAATGATTTGGGTATCCCGAAAAAACCTGTCCATGATGCAATTGTGCTCCACCAACCAGTCTCTTTCGATCCTGTAGTCCCCATCAATGCAGGTACCCAGCGTATCATCTCTAAAAATTCTGAACCCATAATTGTTACAACTGTCGTTTTGTATAAGAGGGAAACCCGAACTATTTTGACTCGCCCTCGAAAGACATTCTACTGTCGTATCGCGTGGAAAGTCTACAAAAACATTCTCAGTCGGTTCTATTGTAATCACTTGTGTACACGTAGCCGTGGATCCACCTCCATCTGTGACGGTATGCGTTCTGATTACCTCCCCTAAACCGCAAACATCGAGACCACTGTCATCATCCTGGAAAGTAAACCTCAGGGAGTCACAGTTGTCCGTAGCCTCAGGCAGCCCCGTCAAAGTGGTATCGGAGCGGTCTTGCCAACACCTGATGGAAATACTGTCAGCACACCGAACAATCTCAGGAGGTATACTGTCTGCAACATTCACCGTAAAGTCACACATATTGGTATTTCCTGATGCATCCCAAACTTTCATCCAGCCTTCCACGGGCCCATAAATATCGTCACAGTTAAAATCGATACATTCGAAGAAATTGACAGAGTCACGACTAAGTCGGATGCTGTCTATATCACAGTTGTCCATACTGCCGTCCTCTATTGTTTGCCAACAAATACGGGCACCTCCATTTCCATCGAGTGAAACATTCGTCTCGGAATCACAAACAGCACTCGGAGCAACATCATCTATAACCGTTAGGGCCACCTGGCAGGTCGTATCGTTGCCACAGCCATCATCAGCTGTATACAGAACTGTATATTCTCCCAGTGGTAAATTGCTGATATCTGTCAGAATATTACCCATAACATCCTGTACCGCTATCCTGATTTCGACATCCGGATCACAATTGTCAGTAGCAGAGGCTGGAGGGATGCGCCCATTGAGATCCAGTGTACAGTTATCGCCTACTGAACGAACGAAATCATCCGGACAAGTCAGCGCAGGAGTTTCAAAGTCCATGACCTTGATCTCCTGAGGACTTGGTATGTCCCAAACTCTGTCACTGCACCAATCGCGCACCCGCCAAAACCTCAAAATAGTGATGCAACCAGGGGTATCTACACTGTAAAATTCTTCGTTGATTAAACTGAAACCAGTCATGCTGCACGAGGTGTTATTAATGACAGGAACACCCGAACCTTCCGGTGTAGCCCTGAGATCATAATCTGCATCACAGGCATACACCGTATCTCTTGGCCAGTCAATAGTCAGCGCCGGCTCGTCGTCATTTTCCAGGGTGATCGTTTGGCTACAGCTGGCGGTTCTTCCCCCCGGGTCGGTAACCGTGAATGTCCGCAATAATGAACCTATATGGCATTTATTCAGCCCGGACACATCGTCCGAAAAGGTAGTAGACGGCATACAATTGTCTGAAGACTGCGGCATGAGGTCATAGGTAATAATCAGTGAAGCTGAGTCCATAAAACCAAATGGCATACCATTGTAATCCGTCGCCGCCAGCTCCCAGGTACCTAATTTGTCTGAGCCGAAAAGAGCAGTGAGGTCGCCAATTTCGGGTTGTATAGTTCCCATCAGTGCTGCACAATCAAATGGATCACCCGATGCATTGAACGTTACATTTAAATCATCGCCCGTGCAACCCGGATTCTGGTTTATCATGCGATAAAAATTGCCATCAGGCGCAAACAAGGATATTGCCAGACCACTCAGATCATCAAACTGTGCATCTATATAAAGGCTTACATCTATTATTCGACCAGATTGATTGGAGGTGGAGGACGCTCTATATCTTTGATTCGGACCGGTAGTCCCAATACCTATTTCCCCAGGTGCAAAGACAAGCGTATCCCTCCTGATCATCATGGGATCCGTAGACTCATCACATTGTAAAGTAATGTCTGGAAGTGCGTTGCAGGATGGAGCTGTTTTGTCCTCTATGCTTACATTCACCATACAGAAGACCTCTGTATCTATTAAACTGGCCATCAAATTCTCTCCTACATGGTTGCATCGAAAAGAATCAAGAGGCAACAATTCGCCATTCTCATCCCTCAATCTCTCTCCTGAGGCGTCCATCAACTCCACCGTGAATTGTGATGGATCGCATTCAGCAGGATTGGTGACTATCATGCTCGGCGTTATAATACCTCCGCCAGTAGAATCAATTTTTGTGTAAATGTCTGTGCAGGCACAGTTTTGAGCAGTCATAGCATGCCCAAGCCAGCAAAATGCTGCTAGCAGCAAAGCCCTTTTCATCATGTTGCATCTATTTGTTTATCCCATAAAAAAAGCAGGAAACAGCGCTTACATTCGTTGGAGAGACAATACCCCTATTGTCGTTAAATTCTCCAGAAAATGTTCGCCTATTTCCTGCTAAGATTCCACCCACGAAGGAGCGGACTTGTCTTTACGAGATGTTCTGTTCTCTATTCAGAAAGACAGTGCAATGATATGTAATTATTTTTAATATTTAAAAAACTGACTAAAAATTTACTACGATTGCAATATCATTCATATATGTACATTATTAATACGTATACGGGCACAATTACGCTGTTTATAAAACCAGAAAAATTGAATTAATTTGCTGAGAATGCGGTAGGATGAAGTATTTGCACCAGCAATTGTAAGAAGATTTCTTCCCTGGAAAGCTTATCCTGCCCCAATCCTTTGAGTTTTAAATCTGTTTGAGAAAGCTTTTTTAAAATGCCGCGAATTTCTGTTACCGGATAGTTCTTGGCTACCTGGCCGTACTCTTTCAAAAAAAACGGCGAAGACAAACCCATTTTTTGAAGCAACTCCTTTTGACCTCGTGATTTGTAATAATGGAAGATCAGTGCTTTCTGAAAATAACTGAACATGGCTCCAATAAGAAATATCGGATCATTGGCTTTGATGTTGTTCAATAAGTGATTGGCTATGAGAAAAGCTTTGTCCGGCTTCCCCAGGCCAATTGCTTTATTTAACTCAAACACATTAAAGTCCCTGGAAATACCAATGTATCTGAATACATGCTCCGGAGTTATGGCTTCTGATTCTGCGACGTTGTGTAATAATTTATCAATCTCACTACTCAACTTGGCAAGGTCACTTCCAATATACTCTGCCAGAACCAGGTCTGCACCGCGACCCAATTGTCTGTTCTTGGAGCTTACGTAGTTCTGTATCCACTGGGGCAGTTGATTCTCGTATAAGGAACGAGGAGAGAATACGGTGCCATTTTCCTTCGCCAGCTTGTACAGTCGTTTGCGCTTGTCCAGCTTATCGGTACGCCACAGTAAAACGACGATGGTACTTTCAGTAGGGTTTT
>DATFJT010000140.1:0-5178 GCA_035269065.1 Saprospiraceae bacterium
ACCTCATCTGCACTTCCTCCCTGAGCACCAACGCCGGGCACGAGGAAAAAGTGATCGGGAAACTGATCCCGAATACCCTTCATCATTGTGCCGTGAGTAGCACCGACGACGAACATCAATCTTTTCTGAGGTACGGTCTCAGCTGTGCGATGCATGGTTTGCAAATAGACAGGGGATTTATTGGCAGCACACAATTGCTCTATATCTTCAGAACCGGCATTGGAGGTCAACCCCAAAACGATGAGTGTCTTGTCTGTGTATTCAGCATAGGGTTCCAGGGTATCCATGCCCATGTATGGGTTGAGGGTCAAAGCATCTACATTGAGGCGTTCGAAAAAGGCCCGGGCATAATGCTTTGCTGTATTGCCAATATCACCTCTTTTAGCGTCTGCAATGACAAATTTATCATCCGGGATGTGCTCCAAAGTAGCTTCCAGCTGCTCCCAACCAACACTTCCGCTGCTTTCATAAAAGGCAGTATTCAATTTATAAGCGACACAGTGATTTTTTGTAGCCTCAATAATGGACTTATTAAACTCGAGGATGGGGTATTTCTTTTTACGCAGATGTGCGGGAATACGATTGAGGTCCGAGTCCAGGCCCACGCAAAGAAAGTTCTGATTAATCCGAATTTCTTTCTTTAAGTCTGACAGCGTCATTGATATTAGTTAATGGCTTCAACAGATTGAATACCTGGAATTTTATTGCGCAAAGCATCTTGAATTCCTGCTTTCATGGTGAGTGCGGACATAGAGCAGTTTTCACAATTGCCCAACCATTTGATTCTGACATGCATGTCATGGGTAACGTCGACAACTTCAACATCACCGCCGTCAATGGCCAGGTGAGGACGTACATCGTCCAGGGCTTTATCTATGGCCATCAAGAGGCTCTTTTTTTCGGGTGCGGTCATATTCCTGCTAGTTTTGCATTTCCACCTTATTGGTAGGATCTATGGTCTTATTCCGGTATTCTACTTTCTGCTCTACCGCTTCGGCTAAATTAGAAAAATATTCGTAGATCGGATGATTCCGGTCCATTACTGGGGGAACACCCTTGTTGCCGTATTCTCCGGCTTCTTTGACCAGGGGCAGCTGCGCCAGGAGCGGAATATTGAGCAATTCACTTAATTTCTTTCCTCCGCCTTCTCCAAAGAGATAGTATTTTTTTTCTGGCATTTCGGCAGGTGTAAACCAGCTCATATTTTCTATAACGCCCAAAAGGGGCACCTGAATATTGTCCAATCGAAACATATTGGCTGCCCTCAGCGCATCGTCTATGGCTACCTGTGGAGGAGTGGTCACAATCAATGCACCGGTAACAGCAATAGTCTGCACCATCGTCAATTGAATATCGCCTGTACCCGGGGGGAGATCAATGATCAGGTAATCCAGTTCCGGCCAATGGCAGTCATTAATGAACTGTTTCATCACCCCGGATAAGCGAGGCCCTCTCAATACCACTGCTTGCTCAGGATTGATGATGAAGCCGATCGAAATGAGCGAAATACCGTGTGCTTCCAACGGAACAATCTTTTTTTGACCATCCACGACCACGGTTTTAGGTCTTTGCCCTTTCAATCCCATCATCGTGGGAATAGAAGGTCCATAAAGATCCGCGTCGATTAAACCCACTTTGTGCCCCTGTAAGGACAAGGCGCATGCCAAATTGGTGGCTACGGTAGATTTTCCCACACCTCCTTTACCACTGGCTACGGCAAGCACATTCTTTATTTTCGAACGGGTCTCCTCTTTCTCAAATCGCACGGGTTCTGATAGGATATGAATATTGTAATTTTGGTCACCCAACTTTTCAACCAGGGTTTCGTTGCAAAGCATGATGAGTTTTTGCTTGCTTTCAGAAGTAAGCGGGGGCACCGCAAGGCTGATGTTGACTTTATTCGGTAAAATATCAATGGCCTTAATCATGCCCAACTCTTCTAAATTTCTACCCTGGGCAGGATCTTTTATGCTTTGCAGTACCTCGCGTACCTGTTCTTGTGTCAAATCACTCATTAGTTTTATTAATTTTGCCCCTCAAAATGCAATGAGGTGAAGGTATTCTTAAATATGAACAATTTACCAAAATTCAAACGCAGTGTGCTCACCATTGGTTCATACGACGGCGTTCACCTCGGTCATCGCGAAATATTGAAAAAAGTCGTTCAAAAAGCAAAAGAAATTGAAGGAGAATCCATTTTAGTCACTTTTCATCCTCATCCCCGCATTTTTCTTCAGGGCCCTGAATCTGGTGTCCGACTTTTGAATACCACACAGGAAAAGATACAAATTCTGGAAAAAACGGGTCTCGATCATTTGGTCATCGTTCCATTTGACGAAGATTTTTCTTCTCAATCTGCCGAAGCATATGTGCGGGATTTTCTTGCGGAATGCTTTGATCCACATACCCTCATTGTTGGTTATGATCATCGTTTTGGGAAGGATCGCAGTGGAAATTTTGAATTCCTGGAGGAAAAGGCAGCCGTTTACGGATACGAATTGATACAAATTGAGAAACAAACCTTGGAAGAACTGGCTGTGAGTTCTACGAAGATTCGAAGTGCCCTGGAAAAAGGAGACATCCCATTGGTTAATCGCCTGCTGGGCTACCCTTACATTCTCAGCGGAAAGGTGGTACACGGTAAGCAAATAGGAAGAGACATTGGCTATCCTACGGCCAATATACAGGTAGAAGACCCTTACAAACTCATACCCCCGGAGGGAGTTTATGCCGTGCGCGGCGAATTGCGAGAGAGAAAATGGGAAGGCATGATGTATATTGGTCGCAGACCGACACTAAATGATAATCAGGAGCGATCCATCGAGGTCAATATTTTTGATTTCGACGAAGACATTTACTACGAGTTTCTTAAAATATACCTGATTGATTATGTCAGATCTGACAAGCGTTTTGACTCACTGGATGAATTGAAGGCACAATTGAGCTCAGACAAGCAAAAATCCCTGGAAATACTTGCGTCATGACGACCCTGAATCCCCATAAAATTTGTGTGGCCATTTTGAATTACAATGGACGGGAACATTTAGAACGCTTTTTGCCGCAGGTTCTTGAATCCGTTCCGAAGGAACTGCTTCTCATCATTGACAACAACTCCGACGATGAGAGTCTGCAGTTCCTGCAACAAAATTACCCGGAACTGCAGGTCAAAATACTTCAGGAGAATTACGGCTTTGCAGAGGGCTACAATCGTGGGTTGGTAGATGTGGAGTCAGCATATGTATTGCTCCTCAATTCTGATGTGGCACCAGAAAAAGGATTCTTAGAAATTCTGCTGACCCATGTAATGGCTGGAGACGACATCGCTGCAGTACAGCCCTCAGTGCTTTCTCACGATCGCCCCGATGAATACGAATACGCTGGTGCAGCAGGTGGTTTACTGGATGTATTTGCCTACCCCTTGTGCCGGGGTAGGATATTTGATCATCTCGAAAAGTACAATCCAGATTATAAGGACACTGAAATCTTCTGGGCCACAGGCTGTTGTATGCTTGTAAAGACTGATTTATTCAAAAAAGCCGGGGGCTTTGCAGAGCATTATTTTGCACACCTGGAAGAAATTGATCTCTGTTGGCGATTCAAGCGAATGGGTTATCGCATCGAGGTAGCGACTGATGCCAAAGTCTTTCACCTGGGAGGAGGTACACTCAGCTATCAAAGTGCATTCAAGACTTTTTTGAATTTCAGAAACAGCCTCTACACTATTTTTCGAAATGAACGTATTGGCCGGCTGCTTTACCTGCTGCCCTTGAGGTTGTTTCTCGATTTCGTAGCCACCGGGATGTTTCTCTTAAAGGGGGAGATGGGCAATGCCAGAGCAGTATTCAGGGCCAACAGACATTATTTTTACCGTTTACCAAAGTTGCTGGAAGAACGTGGGGAACTGAAGAAACTGGTAGGTGAATTAGGCATTGGCCCAGATCGAAGTTCGATAGGCAGGCTCAAAAAAAGTATTGTCTGGAATTATTATCTTCTTGGACGAAGAAACTACAGCGAAATTGATTCATGAAAATCAGAAAGTACAAATACCAATTGCTGCACGAAGAGGAGGGTTTTCTCATCATCAATAAACCGGCCCATCTGTCCGTGATTCCAGACAGGACGGAAGATACAACATCCCTCAAACAGATGCTGGATCGAAAATTCGGCAGGGTTTGGGTGGTCCATCGACTGGATAGGAATACGACAGGCGCGCTCGTATTTGCCAGAAACGCCGAAGTTCACCGAACTCTTTCTATTGCCTTCCAGGAAAGAAAGGTCGACAAAATCTACAATGCCATCGTTTACGGCAGACCTGCAGATGATGAGGGTACCATTGAGACCTGTGTTTCAGATTATCCGGACAGAAAGGGGCGGTATCACGTGAGAGAGGAAGGAAAAAAGGCGATCACCCATTATAAGATACTGGAGGAGCTGTCCAATAACTATTACCTGCTGGAGCTGAAGATTGTTACCGGGCGGCGGCACCAGATTCGACTGCACTGTGAATATGGAGGATTCCCCCTGGCGGCAGATCCTTTATACGGGCATGAACCCGCTTTTTATCTCTCGCAGATCAAAAGAAAGTTCCAGTTGGGCAAATTTAAGGAGGAGTATCCCCTACTCGACCGCAACTCCCTGCACGCCCGCAAGCTGGCCTTTGACCACCCCATCAGCGGGGAACGCGTGCAATTCGAAGCCCCGCATTTCAAAGATTTCCTGGCTGTGCTGAATCAATTGGGTAAGTGGGGGTGAAGGCATTCTATGGTACAAGGCTCATCGCTACATGCCGCTTTTCTACTTAACAGTTTTGAAGACTTCAACGTATAATTGTAAGCGGAGTACGACCAGAGGGAGTATTCCGTCTTTCATAGTGTTCTCTGCTGGCTTTTCTTTCAGTATGCTGGTTTTGTGGGTTGGCTTTGCAGCTCTTTGGCACCCGCAGGAACGAGGATGGCAATGTGCTGTAAAATGCGTGTGGTTTTATTTTTTATTCTTCAGTGCCTTACCCATTTTGGATATTGTATAGTCCTTTGATTGTATTGATTGCTCTAAATCCTTAATCTTCTGTTCTAAACTTGATTGCTTCTTCGTATTGTCTTTTTTAATATTGGACTTTTCACTTTTTAACTTCTTTACTGAATCAATTGTCTTTTGAAGCTCTGTCTGAAATTGGGGTTT
>DATFJT010000141.1:0-10391 GCA_035269065.1 Saprospiraceae bacterium
CAATCCCACCACGCGCACTCCATCTTTCTCAAAAGAATTGTAAATATAGTCTCCAGGGTTTTCGATGTCATAAAGACCATGCTTATCTCTGGAAATGTAATTCCTTATGCTTTCACTCAGAAACTCTGCCTCCTCCTTGTACTTTTCCGAATCCAACCAATCCTCCTTGATGGTGCGCACATGATCCAGGTAAACGTAGCGGTAAAACTTATTCTTCAGGATATTGCGGATCAAGGGACGCTGTTCGCTATTGATATGTAGAAATACGGAAAGGTTTTTCATTTCTTCCACACTGAGTGGCCTGGCTTTCTCGGAGAACTTGAATCCGCCAAAGGCCATATTCATGTCCCAAACAATCGGCTGAAAAATCCCGAAAGAATCCCTGAATAAGTAGTAATTATGACAAAACCGCCCTGTATAGCTGTCTAAATTGACCATCAATACATTAAAAGCATGCATCCAAAGGACAGCATCAATATTGAGCTTCTGTTCCAACGCCTTGAGGTCCGCCCCATCCAGAGTTCTGCATAGGTCTATTAAATGCTGCCAGTCCTCGTCTTTTTCAGATTTACTCTCGTAATAAGGTTTATAACATATGGTTTTCTCGCCCAGATATTCCAGGGAGGCATTGTCGCTTAGTTTACAACCCTGTGGGTAAGGTTGATACCATTCAGGATCACATTTCATTAAGGTGCCACTATCGTAGCCCAGGCGCTTTTTTAGAAACTTTTCATCTACAGATTCTGAGTTGGTATAGATTCCAATGTCTTCTCCTCCGATGCGTAACAAGGCAAAATTCGCCTCGGGAGACAACAAATAGTCCCTGGCGATACGATATGCCAAAACTTCACGCACATAGCTGGGATCATAAAAAATATTCGACAATTTGATCTTTTCGTAGTCTCCGCGATAATGCTGGCCATCATTGAACTTGTCCGAATCAATATTAAAAGGAAGCTTTTTCTCGTCGGATTTCAGCGGACTGAAAAAAGAACTGTTCCCTTTGAATCTTACGGCTACATTTTCATATCTCTCCCCGTCAATTTCAAGATGAGCAGGTACCCGCTTTCCGCTATAATCCTTCTTATAATGTTTGAGTTTATTGTACCAATGCTCATCCTCAAACTCCAGGTGCATCTCTCTGACCTGCCCATAGCTATAAAGGCTAGAAGAATCCTGCGCTGGCAAGATAAATGGAATACAGAGTATCCAAAAGAGGCAGAAACGTAGGAATCTTATCACTGGTTTAATTGTTCAAGACTGATTTGTTCTTTATTAAAAACATAGTCCTGTGGAAAATATTTCTCCAACTGTACATTTTCAGCGCGAATATAGAATTTCATAGATTCAGAATTTCCTGCAGGAATACTGCCGCTAAAAATGCCGTCACCAGCTTCTTCATCGGCGCCTTTGCCATCATCCATGAGTGCATATTGCTTAAATTTCATATCTATAGCACCATCGAATAGATAGAAAAGGTGCACACGCTTGGTATAATTGTCTGTAGATACATAAAGCGTGTAATCCTCAATTTTCTCGTCAGAAAAAGCCTCTCTTTTCTCAAATCGGATATCCGTAACTTCAGGAGGAAGAATTTTGATAAATTCCTCTTTTTTGAGGTGCTTTCTCCTCTTTTCTAGAAATTCCGTAATGGGTGGAATCTTGCTCACTTTTCCAATGATTTTTCTGGTACTAGACTCAAAATCCTCCATCTCATAGTAGTTGGCAGATTCGTTGATGCGTATGGGCCGAATTCGATTTTGCAACTCCTCTATTTCCGATTCGTACCATTTAGAGCTGAGATATCGATCAAATAGCGCTCTGTAAAAGGCGAGATAACGCTGTCTCAAGTCTTTGTGCTTCATAAGGGCATTGACCAAAGGCTTCGTTGTGTTATCCGCATGAAGCAAGGGATCTAATTCAATCATTTCATCAATGGACAAGTCCGATTTAGGTGTTGCACTTTTGAGGCTTCCAAAGGAAAGGTTGGCTGCCCAGGGAATGATATGAAATTTTCCATTTCTGTCCTGATAGAGGTAGAAATTTTTACTTTCCCTGCCGAGGTAGGAATCCAGGCTGACTGTCAAATTATTCAAGGCAAGATACCATAGGGCCTGGTCCAGATCCAGTATTTCCTCAAGGTCTTTTACGGTGCTTTCTTTGTCCTCTAACACCTCAGACAATCTCATCAAATCATCCCAGCCTCCAGGAGAGAGCAGTTGATAGTCATCGAAATAACAAGTAGGTGATTTTTCCAATTGAAGGCTTGCAAAGGATTTTTTCAAACAGTCATCAGATTGAATTCTTTCAGCATTAACCTCATCCACTGAGCAAGCCAGAAATGTCCCTTCATTCTCATAAAATTTCCTTTTCACAAAAACCTCGTCAATGGCTTCAATATTGATCATCACACCATAAAAGCTTCCATCGATATCCAGAGAAACGTAATTTGCTCTTGGTGCCAGCATAAAATCATTGGCCATTTTACTAAAAAGCAGGTCTCTTACTAAACTCGGGTCACGCAGCGACTGACTCAGGATGATATTCTTTGACCCTTCGTAATTTTGTGCCTGGTTGATGAAATTCAATTTTATGTCAAAGGAATTTTTCTTACTACGTGTAGAATTGGGCAGTATGCGTGACAGGCGCACACCACTAAAAGGGAAAGCCTGACCATTGATTTTGACTTTGGCCAATGTATATTCCTCACCGTTGGTGTAAAGGGAATCCAGGCTTTCTCTCCATTGGCTATTGTTGAATTCAATGGATATTTGTTGAATTGAATCCGTATTAAAAAAGTCGGACTTTTCCGTTTGTGCTTGAACGCTGGAGGTAAATAGTACAAACAGCATGGAAATTGCGGCTAAAAAAAGCTTCATATGCAGGATCGTTCATTAAGTTGAAAAGCGGCCTCAAGATAAAAATTTAGTTCGATTCAGGGTTAGCCCCTGTCAGGTAAATAAAGGCGCTATGTTCCATGATGTCAACATTATCTACTTTTTTTACTTTGAGCAATCATGCAATGCGGCTTCCGGGATCTACTTTTCTGTCAGGGGTCAATAAAACAACATCTCTAAGCTCGTCATTTACTGCTCCCAAAACCAGTACTTCGGAATTGAATCCGGCGATTTTGCGCGTCGGGGTATTCACTAATGCTACGACCTGCCTGCCAGTTAAATCCTCCGGTTCGTAATGTGCTGTGATTTGAGCAGAGCTTTGAAGAACACCCAATTCAGGACCAAAATCCAAGTACAGCTTTATTGCGGGTTTTTTAGCTTCAGGAAAGGCTTCTGCCTTCACTATAGTACCCACCCTGAGATCTGCCTCCAGGAAATGTTCTAGACCGTTCATTCTACAAGGCCTGAATATGAAGGATGATGTTCAAGAGCATGACCGCCATGAGAGCCAAGGCCAAAATTCGGATGAAGGGGCCAAACTTCTTTTTCATCTGCTCAAATTGTTTGGCCAGGGCCGGATCGGTTACTTTGACCATGCCTCTTGCGAGCATGTAAACATAAAGCGCAATGAAAAAAAATACAATTTCAAAAAGCAGTCCCAGATATTCCATAATTCACTCGTTGATCTCTTCAAAGTAACCTGTCTTGCGATTCTTTCTCACATTGTTCCAGTCAAAATATCTTCCATTCATAGAAATATAGACACCCGCAGGCAGGGACTGTACAAAAGCAACAGCACTACCGAGATTAAAGAAGCCATCGCTGGAGTCCCCGAATGCATAAGGAATCATTGCCCCCGTAAGAACAATCGTTTTATCCAGCTTCATAGCAGCCAGCATCTTAGCTGTTTGTACCATGCGGTCTGTACCGTGCGTAATCAGGATTTTACTATATGGGTTTTGGTCACAATTGAAAGCTATGATTTCGCGATCGGCATCGGTCATTTCCAAACTGTCGATCATCATGAGGGTTTTGATATCCAGATCAAGTGTACAACGCCCCCGCTGGAACATCTCCGGCAAATGGGTGTCTCTGAAATAGAGGTCCCCAGTGATGTAATTGTAGGTCTTGTCAAATGTCCCGCCGGTAATAAATACCTGTATTTTATTTTTGTCTGCCATACAATGCCAATTTGATTTCTGTTTAGATCTGGATAAGCCCTGATTCGCGCAAGATAACAAGGCCCGCTGCAAAAAGCAGGAATAGAAGAATCAAGAGTGTAATTTTCCACCAGGAAAGCGGCTTTTTCCCATTCACCCGACCTGTTTGCCCATTGATCATAAAATGATACAATTTTCCCCGGTATTTATAGCTGCTGATCCACAAAGGCAAGACCAACAGTTTAAAGGTTTGTTCGCTCTTTTGACTTCGCACATGCAATCCACGCTGCGTGTCGCCTCCTAACTGGCCAGAGCACATGTGGCGAAGCTTAAAATCCATAATCTGGTCAGCCATCTCATAGGCAGCATCGATCTCCACGTCGTAAATTTCCGACTCCCAACCCAATAGAAGACGTGCATCAAAATTAACCGCCTCATCCAACCTGTAGGGCAATATTCGATCCACAAGACTCCTTTCAATTTTATCACTGCCGGATACCGTAATGTCGTCAAAAAAATGACGGAGTGTGCCGCTGCGAGAAACCCATCTAATTTTTCTCACTTGTTTGGTTTGCATCTTACCGTTGACATATACGCGACGAGTAACGTAATAGTAATGCCCGGCCTGACCGGACCAATGCGCTATGGTCTGGGCATCAAAGGTCCAGAACGGAATATAAATACCGTGCAGGGAATGCAGTTTACTCTCCCTCTTTAGGCTATTGGGGTGAAACCAACCCTTTTGAATCCATTCTTTGTAGGAAGCTTCTGCCTCTGGTCGGCTAATGTAGAAAGGTATGATGCCCAGCGGCTGTATGAAATTCTCCTTAATTGCCGTCTTATTGACCTGGTCTGAAGCACAGAAACCGCACTTGATACGCACATCATCACGTTCAATCAAAAAGCGCGCCCCGCAGTTGCCACACTGAAAACCATATCTTTCCATGTGACCGGGTTCGAAATGTTGCAATTTCTCAATAGCCTTCTTCAGCTCCAGTTCAACAATATGATCTCTTTCAGAACGGGTTTCTTCACTGTATCCACAGTGCTCGCATTGGATCATTTTACTTTTAGCAGAATAGACCAATTGGCTGCCACAGCTCGGGCAATCCTCGAATTGCGTCTCGATCTCGCGATAATCTTTTCCCTGTCCGTCGTCCCAGTAGGCCTTTGGCATCTTACAATCTGCTCAGGAGTTCCTTCTTCTTGGTTTCAAATTCCTCTTCTGTGAGAATACCCTCTGTTTTGAGCTTCCCAAGTTCTTTTATCATCTGAAGAATGTCTTCCTTCGATTCATTGGAAGATGATTCTCCTTTCTGATTGAGCATATTGGCCATGCCGAAGCCCATACCCATTCCGATTCCCTCACTGGCACCGCCACCTTCATTTTCTGCCGCTTTTTCAATGGCTTGAGAGGTCTGAAAATCCTTAAATTTATCCATATCATCGACCATATTCATATTGGTCATCTTGTCATAGAATTCCTCTACCTCTTTCGGAAGAGAAGTACTGGTGACCTGGAATTTGACCAATTCAAGTCCGAAGTTGGCCAGTTCTCTTTTGAGAATGGGATGGATTTTCTCCCCCAGTTCCGAATAGTTGGAGACAAGATCCATAACTGGTATCTCTGCCTCTGCCAGGGCTTCTGCAAATTTGGGTGAAATGATAGGTCGAAGGGCATCTTCAACATCCCCGGAACGCACGATTCCCTTGGTACCAGCAAATTCTGTAAAGAACTTTTTAGCATCCAGCAATTTGATGAAATAAACACCAAATGCCTTAACGCGCACCTGTTTGAATTCAGGGTCTTTAAGAATGACCGGGTTGGCCGTGCCCCATTTTAAGTTGGTGAAGGTGCGTTTGCTAAAGAAATAGACGTCCACCTTGAATGGTGATTTAAAGCCCATGTCCCAATTGCGCATGGTCGTAAGCACAGGAATATTGTTGGTGATCAACTCATACCGTCCGGGGTGAAACTCATCCGCAAAGGTACCCTCATCCACCATCAGAGCTTCCTGGGATTCGCGTACCGTTAATTGTGCACCGTATTTGATTTCTGCATCCCGGTCGGGAAATTTCCACATCACGATATCAGACTGACTTTCCTGCCAATCGATAACTTCAATGAATTCATCTTTGAAAAAGCTAAAAAGTCCCATGCTTCTCTATTTTAGTTACTAAAGGCGCGTTTCACGCCGAAAAGATACAATTTCTCTTTCAGCCAAACCATTCTTCTGCTGAAATAAAGCAGCATACTTCAGCCGCTGATAAGAATCAAATCCTGAGAATAACCCAATAAAATTAAAGCTTTCACATAATTTTTTTTCAGTCAGGCAACGGTGGAGCTGCATTTTTACGTCATGTGAGTAGAAGGCATATTTTCTGATCATTAAAAACTACCGTATGAAAAAATTTATAATCCTCATGTCCATGTTGTTGGCCGGTCTTTTATTGAGTGCCTGGTCCTATGAACTCATGACTGAGAAAGAAGAATTCGCTCCTCAATTGAGAAAGGAACTGGATCTCCAAAAATTCAACAGTGTTTCTGTCTGCTGTGGCATTAAGTTACACCTGCTTACAGAAAAGGACGATGTATTTTATGCAGAAGGAAAAGAAAAGGATCTGGAAGAATTAAAAATTCATTACAAAGATGAGAAGCTCGGTATTTCCAGGGTAAATGATGGTTGGTGGGGTATTTTTAAAGGAGACGGTAAAATTGATGTTTACTTAAGCGCCAAGGGTATGAATGCCATTTCTGCTTCTTCAGGTTCTGAGGTGTTTATGGAAGGAGCATACAAAACCTCAACACTCAATATAGACTTTAGCAGTGGGTCAGAGGGCACATTTGACCTCAATACAGACAAGTTATATGTCGAATGTTCCAGTGGTTCTGCATTGGCCTTATCCGGAATCTCCCTTGATGTGGATATTGACCTGAGTAGCGGATCTGAGTGTGAAGCCCGGAACCTGTCTGTTTACAAAAATGCCAGAGTTGAGGCTTCCTCCGGTGCGAGTCTTGAATTGACCTCTCATGGCAAGGTGATTGGAGATGTAAGCTCAGGGTCTGAGGTCAAAATTTATGGCTATCCGACTGAATTTATAAAAGAGGAATCCAGTGGGGGATATATAAAATTGATAAATAAAACTTAGGTCATACCACTTTGTCCGCACAACTGGAGCTGGCAAAGGCATCCGGCTTGGCTTTGAATTGAAAGCCCATGCCCATGATGTAGCCCATGGCTTCCTTCAGGGCTACATTACTTTTGAATTGTGGGTCGGTATTGATATCTGCATGGACCTCTAACTCGACATTGTACTTGTCGAAAAGAACGCAAAGTTTATAGGCAATATCCACACTTTTAGATACTTCAAGAACCATCCTTTCTTTAAGGGTGGTCTCTTTTAAAGTAGACTCCTTGTTGATAAACATGAATCCACCCTTTTTCTCACGCAAGAAAACTATAACCGTTGCAAAATCTGTCTGTGCGCCTCGAACAAGGGAATCCGTGCCAATGCACACTTTGAGACGATGTCCTTCTTTTTGTTCACGCTGAATAGCCCGTTCCACGGCTTTAAAAATATCCAAATCCAAACGCTGTCCGTTTAATCGACGCCACTTAGTTTCCATGTCAGCTGTTTTTGAACTATCTAAATTTAATCCAAAAAGGCCATTCCGTCATGATTATTCATGGAATTAACCGTTAATTAAAGTTATAATCACTATGGTTAAACAGTGAAAGCAACATTTTAAATGGAACGCCCAAAGAGCTGAATTGTTCCCATTCAATCACGGTCATGGTGAAAGTGAAGCGACCACTTATTTTTTACTGCGAGGTATCTAATCACAATGACCGTTAGCATGGAAATGACACTTGCATATTTTGCCGGCAGCCCGGCTGCTTCGATAAGCAAGAAAACAATACCACCAATCAGACATGCGGTAGCATAAATTTCCGCCCTGAAAATTAAAGGCACAATATTGGTCAACACATCTCTAATGACACCGCCAAATACGGCAGCTACTACCCCCATCATGAGCGCTATCAAGGGGGATAGACCGAGGGCCAGGGTTTTTTGCAATCCCAATATTGTGAAGACCCCTATACCAAGTGTATCAAATAAGAACATGCCCTTTCTCAGTTTCATAATATGTTCCTTGAACAAATAGGAAATTAAAAAGCCAAGTACGATGACGGCCAGGTACTCTTGGTTTTCCATCCAGTTTACAGGAGTATCTCCAAGTAAAATATCGCGCAGCGTACCACCTCCCACTGCTGTAACCAATCCAATAACAAAGGATCCTACCAGGTCGAACTTGTTCACAATGGCCGTAAGCACGCCACTAATCGCAAATACCAAAGTGCCAAAAAGATCCAGCGCGTATATCCACTCCATGTCCTTCAATTTGACGGCAATATGAGAAGGGTGTTTCAAAAAGCCAATTCCTGGTGCGATAAATTACAACTGAACTAAACAAGCGCTTTGGACAGACGTTTTGAAATTATGGCAGTAAAGCAGAAAATTGAACTTATTTGGCTCAAAAGAGATCTGAGGTTGAGGGATCATTTGCCATTGAAGAAGTCAGAAAATGCCGATTCACCGGTTTTGCTTCTTTATCTGCTGGAGCCGGAATTGGAAAAAGATGAACACTATTCCAAAAGACATTTCAGATTTATTGCTGAGTCTATCAAGGATCTCAATGAGCAACTGGAAACAGTGAACACAAAAGTGCTTTGTCTGCGCTGCTCAGCAAAGGAAGCATTTCTCAAGCTATCAACCATTTTCAGTATTCAATGTGTGCGCAGTTATTGCGAAACGGGGATCAAAATAAGCTTCGACAGAGACCTGCACATACAGCAGTATTTCCGTGAACACCATATCCCCTGGCAGGAATATCCTTGCAACGGGGTACAAAGAGGCCGAAAGGATAGGAAAGGCTGGAAAGCACAATGGTATACGTTGATGTCTAGACCGATCATACAAAATAGTCTTGCCAGAATTCCATTTGTGGCAAAATCAGAAATTGAGCAAATCGAGGCATTACTCTCCGTATGGAATCTTTCGGCCTGTGATGGAGACCATGCTATGCAAAGAGGAGGTGAATCCCGGGCCCATCAATATCTTCAAAGTTTTTTGACTGAGCGACACCAACGTTATAGTGGAAGTATTTCCAAACCTCTGGCAAGCAGAACAGGATGCAGCAGGCTTTCACCTTACATTGCCTGGGGTAACTTGTCCATCCGGCAGGTCTACCAGGCTGGAAAAGCCAGGAAAAAAACTTCCGAAAACAAGCGCGCACTAACTGCTTTTTTATCCAGACTCAGGTGGCACTGCCATTTTATTCAGAAATTTGAAATGGAGTGTCGAATGGAATTCGAGTCCGTCAACCGTGGTTATGCGCCTTTAAAAAAAGAGTTAAACATAGATCGACTAGAACGCTGGCAAAAAGGTCAGACAGGGTATCCGCTTGTCGATGCTTGCATGCGTTGCCTCAACAAAACGGGCTACATTAATTTTAGAATGCGTGCCATGCTTGTTTCTTTCGCCACCCATCACTTATGGCTTCCCTGGCAATGTATTGCTCCTCACCTGGCCCGGCATTTTCTCGATTTCGAGCCCGGAATTCACTTTCCTCAGCTTCAAATGCAAGCCGGGGAAACTGGCACCAATACCATCCGCATTTACAATCCGGTGAAACAGTCTCAAGACCACGACCCTAAGGGAAAATTTATTCGCCAGTGGCTGCCCGAAATGAAGCACTGTCCGGAAGAATTTATTCACTACCCCTGGCTAATGAGTGCAATGGAAAGAGCCTGGGCCAATTTCGACCCGGATAAAGACTATTATCCACCCATTGTCAATCATGAAAAAAGTGCACGTTCTGCCCGGGACCAACTGTTTGCCCTCAGAAAGTCATCATCTGTAAAACAAGAGGCCCAAAGAATAATCGCCAAACATACGCTACCCGGTTCTCGCAGGTCCTGAGTTACTTTGTTTAATATTACAATCTAAACTTTAAACAATAGCTTCTGTTTAGTTCTAAAGGAACTTGACAGAATGAAGAGATATTGTATTATTGGCGCCAGCCATGGCATAGGAGAACAGATTGGAAAGCTACTTGCAAAGGACAATAAAGTGGTCAATATCAGTCGAACGAAACCTCAGTGGTCACACGACAACCTCACGCATTACGAGGCAGACGTAACAAAGGATGAATTGCCTGATTTGGAAGCACTTGATGGCCTTGTTTATTGCCCGGGTACGATCAATTTGAAACCAATAAAATCACTCAAACCGGATGATTTCAGAAATGATTTTGAAATTAATGTGCTGG
>DATFJT010000142.1:0-13524 GCA_035269065.1 Saprospiraceae bacterium
ACAATAAAGGGCAGTCCAACCGCTCTCAGAGTACCCTTATATTTATGAATTTTTTGGCTTGAGCCTAATTTACCTGGTGCAAATGCACATCTGTCTGAGGGAACGGGATGTTAATGCCTTCCCGGTCAAAGGCTTTCTTGACATGTTCCATCATGTAAAACTTAGTCGCCCAGTAATCCTCGCTATTACAGAACGGACGCGTGGTCAACATCACTGCACTGTCTCCATGTTCTGTAACTACCACCACATGCTCGGGCTCATCAAGAATGTATGGACACTCTTTACCCACTTGGAGTATAATTTCTCTTGCCTTATCGATATTGTCGCCGTAGCCTATGCCGAAGGTCATGCCTACACCGGCCACTTCCTGCCCGGAGATATTGGTGATCACATTGCTCGTGACTACCCCGTTGGGCACAATGATGCGCCTGTTTTCCGGTGTTTTGAGAACGGTATTGAAGATGTGGATCTCATGAACTACACCCAGTTCTCCACCACCAATTTCTACCAAATCCCCTACCTTAAAAGGTTTGAAAATCAAGAGCAATACCCCACTGGCCAAATGACCGAGTGAGCCCTGAAGCGCCATACCTATGGCGAAGGCCACTGCACTAAAAATGGCAATGAAGGAGGTGGTTTCAATTCCAAACATGCCAGCAACGGACAACAAAACCAATACTTTAAGGCCCACACTGACGAGTGAAGTCAAAAAAGGCGCTACAGACTCGTCATTCATGTTTTTCTCCAGACGCCTTCTGACCCATTTTGCGATGACACCCGCAATCCAGAATCCAATAATAAGAGTAGCTATGGCTCCGACAACCTTCGGTGCATAGCCCTGAATCAAAGACATTACATAATCAGCATTTAACCATTCCATTAAAATTATATTTTAGGGTTTAACAAATCGAAAACCCAACATACAAATATCAATTCGCATGTCAGAGAAATGGACCAGTTTTGAAAAAGCATCCGTCGCTATTCGAAAATATTGTGCCTACAGGGAGCGCTGTCAATCAGAAGTCTATCAAAGACTTTACAAAATGAATGTGCCAAACGATTGGATGGAGGAACTGGTAGCAGACCTCATGGCGGAAGACTACCTCAACGAGTGGCGGTACGCAGAATGGTATGTCCGCAGCAAGGTCAATCAAAATGGCTGGGGCAGAATAAAAATATCCCAGGGGCTGAAAGCCAAAAAAGTAGCCCAGGCTCTGATTGATCATGCTATGCGGCAAATTGACGAAGAAATCTATTTCAAAAAACTACACAAATGGATTGAAACGAAAATACGCGATTACAAGGGTAAGTACACCAAAAAAGAATTGAAGTGGAAGGTCGGAGGATTTTGCTTTCAAAAAGGATTCCCTTTTGATGAATTTGAACATGCCTGGGAAAGTATACATCGCAATTGAGGCTAATTTCTTATTTTTAAAATGCTATGGACAAAAGAAATTTCATCAAGACATCATTGACAGGCCTTGCATTTGCCCCATTGAGCTTTTCGGCATTGCAAAATTTATTGGAGGCTCATGAAAGTAACACCCCTTCAGAATTAGCGGGTAATGAAGATTTCTGGGCAGAAGTCAGGAAAGGCTATCGACTCAACAAGGAATATATCAACCTCGAAAACGGTTACTACTGCGTGGCGCCAAAAAAAATCCTGGAAGCCTACCAGGAGCACGTACAGCAAATCAATCTCGAGGGTTCCCATTATTTGAGAACTAAGTGGCACCATAACCGCAAAAAAACTACCGCCCGTCTGGCAGAGTTATTAGGAGCCTCAGAAGGGCAAGTAATCATGACCAGGAACACTACCGAGTCTCTGGATCTCGTCATCAGTGGCCTGGAATGGCAACCCGGGGACGAAGCGGTATGGTCTGTACACGACTATGGTGCGATGCAGGATCAGTTCCGCCTGATGGAAAGGCGCTATGGCATAAACAATAAAGTCGTTCAGGTACCCATACATCCCGCATCCGATGAAGAAATTGTGGAGACTTACCGCCGGGCCATCAATGACAAAACCCGATTATTGATGATCTGTCACATGATCAATATTACCGGACATGTACTTCCCGTTAGAAAGATATGCGATATGGCTCATGATCAGGGCGTTGAGGTAATGGTGGACGGCGCGCATACTTTTGCCCATCTCGATTTTAATATAGAAGAATTGAATTGCGATTACTTTGGGACCAGTTTGCACAAATGGCTGAGTGCACCCATAGGCTCAGGTCTGCTCTATGTTCGCAAGGAAAAAATAGCACAATTACATCCCATTTTTGCGACCCGGGGCCGTGACAAGGGAGACATTCATCGGTTGAATCACATGGGGACTCATCCTCCTGCCATAGAAATGGCCATAGACAATGCTATGGATTATTATGCTCAACTTGGCGCCGAAAGAAAAGAAACAAGATTGCGATTTCTGCAGGAATATTGGACCTCCAAAGTGCGTAATATGCCTGGAGTAGAAATATTCACCCCGAAGGAAAGCCATAGAGCCTGTGCCATTGCCACTGTTGGCCTTAAGAATATGACACCAGGAGAATTTTCGAAAAAACTTATGGATGACTATGGCATTTGGACGGTACCTATCAATAATAATGGTATACAGGGATGTCGTATCACCCCCAATATTTATACTTCCACTAAAGAATTAGACGCATTCATAGAGGCTGTTTCCAAACTGAATTCTTAAAGCTCAATCGTACATTCTTTTATCGTTCAGTCTCCAGTCATAATCGAGATAATCGACCTTCGGGTCCTCGGCTATATCCATGTTGCTGTACTGTCTCACATAGTCCATTACATCCTTCCCATCCTGCTTGAAATCCCCGCTGTACCAAGACAATATTTTGCTCAGCTGTAGTGATTGCTCCTGAATCTTATTCCGCCGGGGATCGTTTAAAAACTCCTTGGCTGCATGATCCAGTTGTTCATCCAATTGCCCGGCTGTGTAGGCGAAATTCTGAAGTACCGGGCAGGAATAGGACGCACAATTTACTGCAAAATGAATACGCGGTTCATTGAACTCTGAGCGAATAATGCCATGCTCAATGTTATTCAAATCGTACTCCTTGCCTTCTATTTTAATGAACTTAATGTCCCAGACAGTATTGACAAACGGAATCCCTTTTTTAATGTCTTTGATGCTCTCAACAGGGTAGTGATCAAGGATCAATTGAAGGGTAAATGCATTGTAGGCGTTTATCCAGTAAGCCAGGCGCTCGTTTCGGCTCCAGTTTTTCTCATTCGGATGATGAGAAGATAGCAATTCAAGGTAATGGTCGAGTTTGGATCTGTCCGCCATAAGGCCTCGGTAGTCCACCCAACCCTCTAGTGTTACATACTGCTTGAGAAGAGCGTCGAAAGACTGATGAGAAATTGGCTTGCTCTCACCAAAATTACCCTGAACACCACAGGCGGCAAGAAGGGTCGTGAAAATGACGGCTGTAAGAAAGCTAATAATTTTCTTACTCATACTTTTTACAAACAATACGCAAAATCAGCCATGTCATTGTAGAGTGGGTGATAAAAGACAAGAATTTGTCGTCAACTTACTATTTAAGTAGAAACTGAACACCGAAACTAAGGCCGTACTGAGAATATTCATCCGCATTCTCCCCAATCGTTCTTGTCCCTTCCAACGGAATAAAGGTAGACCCCTCGGCAAAGACACGCCATCTTGGGTTCAATTGATAATTCAAACCCAGACCTAATTCTGCATCAAGGAAGAAATTATTATCGGTGATACGCACAACACGATCCGGTCTATTGTCCCCCCCTTGGGGCTCTTCTTCAATCCAGTCGTGAAACTGCTCCTGAAATACCTGCTCGGATTCTGTCAAGAAGGTACCGCTCAATCCAGCAAGGGCGTGCATGGATAACCTGTCACTAACAGGCATGTGAAAACGGCCTCTCAATGGAACAATCCAACCTCTTACATCACTACTCAGGTACTCTCGTCTGTAAGTTGCTTCTTCATTAGGATAATCGACAAATGTATGTTGCCCGGGCAAGCCCTCATGCTCGATCTGAAATGGTAAAGCACCCAATTCTAAATCCCAAATGCCCGTGGTCAACCCTACAGCAAGGCCAGGTTGAATCTGATTGTGGTAAATCAACTTATTATCTCCGTTGAATCCGGACACTAAAACTTCATTATGTCTAAATTGAGCTTGTGCGCTTACATAGACTATGGGCGCCATGCGCAGATTTCTTTGTTTGTCTGAGTTTACAGCTCGATAGGCAGACAATGTAGCCGGTGTTTGTTCTGTATCAAGTCCTGTATGCATCATGAAAGCAAGCGGCTCGAATGCTTTGGCTTTCGTGATCTCTTGATCACCTTGTTCCTCTGACTCAGCATCATTAGTGATATAGGGAGCTGCCATTTCACTAGATTCGCCCATGACCTGAGCACCTGCAGTGGTTCCTGAGATTTGATCAATACCTCCAGTTGAAATTGTGGAACTAATGGATGCAGCTGAACCGCCCAATTCTTCTTTCGAGTCCTGTCTTGCTGGAGCAACAGCCTGATTGTCAACAGAAGAAATGACTTCTTCTGACAATTCCTTGGTCTCAACGCTTTCGGAAAAGCTCGGGTTGGTGCCGTTTTCTTTTTCAAGAACAGTTTCCGGTGTGGAGCTTACCACCTGTTCTTCACTCCCCTGATTAAGTAGTGTGAATAGGCCTGGAAAGCTGAGTAGCAAGAGTAATACAGCTGCCAACTCGGCAAATTTGGATCGGAGAATTCTTCTGCGACGTAGCTCCTGCATTTGTAGCTGCTGTTCCATTCTCGGCCAGGAATTGGCAGCTGTACCTGGTCCATTCGTGTGTTCTACTTCTTCTTTCACCCGTGCATCAAAGGCCTGTGGATCTCCTAAAACAGGATCTGCATCAAGGGCAAAAGACATATCTTTCCACCTGGGCTGAGCCGTTGCTACTAGACCTGCAAGCGCTCTTTTTATCTGACGATCAAATAAATGCACTGATTTACCGGGCTGAACATCCTGATCTAAAGCCCGAGACATTTTATCCCAATTGGCGTTCTTTCCCGGATTGAACTGCAACACCCTGGCTGCAATCAAATCGTCAAAACTATGATTTTCAAATCCCAATTCATTGTCAAGCGCCTGACTCATTCTGGACCAGTCAGGCTGGGTCGCTCCTTTAACTTGGGTGATTTTATCTTTTATATTCTGATCAAATTCGGAAACAACTACTGGTGGCATGAAATCATCGAGCATGGATTCCATTTTCGACCAATCCTCACCGGCATGGGGCACGCCCATACCTTCCATTTTTTCCTTTATATTTCGATCAAAATTCATTTCGCTTTTCATAAAAGTGGCCTATTCAGTATTTTCCTGCGCCTCCAGCGCGATCAAGTAGTCTTTGAGTTTACCTCTTGCTTTTACTAAATTAGAGCGCGAGGTACTCTCTGTAATGTCTAATTTGTCTGCAATCTCCTTGTGTGCAAAGCCCTCAATAACGTACATATTGAAGACTGTGCGATAAGCTGGCGACAATTGCTGAATGGCACTGAGAATTTCCTTTTCTGAACATTTGCTTACGGCATCAGTTCCGTCAAACTGAACACTTCTTGCTTCCCCAATGTCTTCTGTCCTTCTTCTCGTTTGCTTGCGATAATAATCTATGGAAGTATTGACCATTATTCTTCTAATCCAGGCAGCAAGTGACGTTCCCGGTTTATATTTTTTTATATTCCGAAAAACCTTGATGAAACCGTCGTGAACCATGTCCTCTGCATGATCACTATTGTTAGAATAACGCATACAAACCCCAAGCATGGAACCGTAAAATTCCTCGTATAATAATTTTTGAGCCCACCTTTCATTCCGTACACAGCCGGCAATGATGCTGTCCTCATTATCTTCAATGCTCAGAGATACATCCATATTTTAATAATTGAATAGCTTTTGCGTCGACATACAAACTACCCAACATTCAGCATTTTCAAATTCGCCGCATCTGTCAGATTGCATAAGGTAAACGCATTATATAAAGTAATAGCTGCTTGAATTGTATGTGACCTCAAAAACAGCTCGATAACAATCAGTCTGATTTGAGAAACATCCACTAAGCTTTAAATAGCTTGAGCTAAATTGCTTTAGTTGACCTTTATTTTTACAAATACAATGCCAAAAGCCATGAACATTTCTCTTATGCCATACAGTCGTTAAAAAATAAATGTTTTATTCTTAAAAAGCCAAAATAAGCCAAACAATATGTCGCTAATCAGTGTACTTTTTTGCGCCGTATCACACGGTCACAAGATACAGAATATTAGCAGATTACAAGGAATCTATTAAAGTTAAACTTCATGTGTGATGAAGGTAGATAGATATTTCAAATATACAATTCATTCATTCTCACTATATTGGCAGGCAAATCAACTTTGAATGGCCGATCACGCTGAAAAGAAAGGACTCGTACCCGTTTCGGGAATGTACGAAGAGTATTTTTTGGATTATGCCAGCTACGTGATTCTTGAGCGGGCTGTACCTGCCATGGAAGACGGGCTCAAACCTGTGCAGCGAAGGATATTGCACAGCATGAAGACTATGGATGATGGCCGATTTCACAAAGTCGCCAATATCATCGGTCAAACCATGCAGTTTCACCCCCATGGAGATGCAGCCATTCGGGATGCCCTGGTGAATTTGGGGCAAAAAGACCTGCTGATAGACACTCAAGGAAACTGGGGGGATAATAGAACCGGTGACTCAGCCGCAGCCCCCAGGTACATAGAAGCCAGGTTGACAAAATTCGCTCTTGAAGTCGCCTTCAACCCTCAAACTACAGAGTGGCAATTGGCCTATGACGGGAGAAAAAAGGAACCTCTCAACTTACCAATGAAGTTCCCCCTGTTGCTGGCTCAGGGAGCAGAGGGAATCGCAGTGGGTCTTTCTACCCGTATACTCCCTCATAATTTTAACGAACTTATTGACGCTTCCATTAGGGTGCTCCAGGGCAAGTCCTTTAATCTGTATCCTGATTTTCCAACCGGGGGAATAGCAGACGTCAGTGATTATAATAAAGGAGAGAGAGGTGGCCGTGTCAAGGTAAGGGCTAAAATTGAGGTTGTCGACAACAAAACCCTTCACATCAAAGAAATACCCTACGGAATGACAACCAATGGGCTCATTGATTCCATTTTGAAGGCCAACGACAAAGGAAAAATCAAGATCAAACAAGTGGTCGACAACACAGCCAAAGACGTGGAAATAAGTGTGACCCTGCCGAGCGGAACTTCCCCGCAGCTGACCGTTGATGCCTTATATGCATTCACCGCCTGCGAGTCCAATCTGTACCCAAATACCTGCGTCATTATAGCAGACAAACCTCATTTTCTCACGGTTGATGACCTGCTTATTTCCTGCACGGAGCACACTAAATCGCTTCTGAAATGGGAATTGGAGATAGAAAAGTCCGAGTTAGAAGAAAAATGGTTCTTCGCCAACCTCGAAAAGATATTCATAGAAAATCGAATATACCGGGACATAGAAGAATGCGAAACATGGGAAGCCGTCATTGTGGCCATAGATCAGGGTTTAAAAAAATACGTGCGCACCCCATCAGATAAGGCTGCCAAAAGCGACAAGCGCCTGGTGCTCGGTAGAGACATTACAGAAGAAGACATTGTCAGGCTGACTGAAATAAAGATCAAGCGCATCTCCAAATACAATAAGTTTAAGGCGGATGAGAAAATACAGCAATTAGAAGAAGACTTAGAGCAAGTCATCCATCATCTGGCGCATCTTACAGACTACGCCATAAACCATTTTGAAAAGCTCAAAGAGAAATACGGGAAGAACAAAGAAAGACAGACCGAGCTCCGTTCCTTCGAGCAAATTGAAGCCGCACAGGTCGTAGCCAACAATGCCAAATTGTATGTCAATCGAAAGGAGGGTTTTATTGGTACAGGACTGAAAAAAGAGGAGTTTGTTCGAGAGTGCTCCGATATTGACGACATCATCGTTTTTCTCAAATCAGGAGAGTATAAAGTTGTCCGAATCGATGAAAAAATATTTGTCGGGAAAAACATCATTCACATCGATGTTTGGAACCGAAGTGATGAAAGGACAACCTACAATGCCATCTACGTCAACGGCAAGAATGGTGTTACCTATGCCAAGCGTTTTAATGTGAAAGCCATCACCAGAGATAAAGCCTATGAGGTACTCAAAGGGGATAAAAACTCGCGATTGCTCTATTTCACCGCCAATCCGAACGGGGAAGCCGAGGTGGTAAAAGTTTATCTCACTCAGGCATGCAGGGCAAGAAAAAAGGTTTTTTCCTTCGATTTTTCTGAGATCGACATAAAAGGCAGGGGGAGCAAAGGCAACCAGGTCACCAAGTACCCGGTGAGAAAAATAGAATTCGAGGAGGCCGGAGAATCAACTTTAGAGGCCATTGATGTATGGATGGACAAAGTATCCGGCAGGCTCAACACCGACGAACGCGGAAAATACATTGGTGCATTTAATGCCAATGATGAAATCCTGGCGATTTACAAGTCCGGAAGCTATGAGGTAGCCTCCTTCGACTTACTGCGAAAATTCGATGCGAAAGATGTAGAAGTAATTGAGAAGTTTGATGAGGACACAGTCATTACCGCCGTATATTACGAAGGTGAGAAAAAGTGGACATTGGTCAAACGCTTCCAAATCGAAACCAGCAGCGTAGACCAGGCCTTTGATTTTCTCACAGAACACAGAAGTACCCAATTGCTTCACGTTACCACCTCCCAAAATGCCTCCATTCAGTATGAATACGACGGTCAAAAAGAAGAGATCGACCTTGTGGAATTTATCGATGTTAAGGGGTGGAAAGCCCTGGGCAATAAGCTGGAGGATGGCAAAATCAAAAAGATTAAAGTCCTTGAAAAAGAATCGAAGGACGACGACAAGCTCAAACCTGGCGACCGTATAGATTTTAGCTAGAAGTTGATTTGAAGAACAGTCTCCCTCCAGAACAGAATTATTGCTCTTTCGAGCATCGCAGAGATCAAATATTCCCTGTGATAGCAATACTGTCTTTTAGTCCAGAGCGGGTGTTTCATGCGATATGAATTCACAATTTGTCTCCCTGTCATCCTGTCCCCTCCTCACCCTATCTCTTCGTCTCCTCTCCTATCCCTCATCACCAATTCTCCTTCTCAATCCTTACCTTTACCAAAAAACTATGTCACTCACAGAATCAAATATGCTTCCCCTCGGCACCAAAGCCCCTGAATTCCGATTACCTGACACAGTCAGTGGTAATACCTTTGGTCTCCATGATTTCGACAATATGGACCTCCTCGTGGTCATGTTCATCTGCAACCACTGCCCCTATGTCATCCATGTCAATGAGGAAATCGTGCGTGTGGCAGAAGACTATGCAGAAAAGGTAGGTTTTGTCGCCATCAGCTCCAATGATGTGGAAAACTACCCCCAGGACGCCCCGGATAAAATGACCACCCATGCCGAGGAGAACAATTACACCTTCCCTTACCTCTACGATGAGAGCCAGGAAGTGGCCAAGGCCTATGATGCCGCATGCACCCCTGATTTTTACGTATTCGATCAAGAAAGAAAACTATTCTACAGGGGACGGCTGGATGATTCCAGGCCCAACTCCGGAACACCACTCACCGGCAATGACTTAAGAAATGCCCTGGATATGGCCTTAGAAGGAAAGGATGCCCCCGAGAAGCAATACCCCAGTGCGGGTTGCAACATCAAATGGAAAAAATGACCTCAAACCCGCTGGTCAGTATTTTGATGCCTGTCAGAAATGAAGGCAAACATTTAAATGCCTGCATTCAAAGCATTCGCCAACAGGACTACCCTATTTGGGAGCTCATCGCTATAGATGACCAATCGACAGATGACAGTTGGCAGCAACTTCAAGTCTGGGCGTCAAAAGATACGCGCATTCATGTTTACCAGAACAAAGGGAAAGGAATTATTGATGCCTTAAAAACAGGATTGGATCAGGCTCGAGGTGAATATGTGACCAGGATGGATGCGGACGACCTGATGTTGCCGGCTAAACTTGGTCGCCTTCTTGAGCCACTCAAGGATGAGCGCGTAGACATTAGCACGGGCCGAGTGAAATATGCTGGACGCCAGTTAGGTAATGGATTTATCAGGTATGAGCATTGGGTCAACAACCAGCTTCCTCAAAATTTCTGGCAACAGATTTACTACGAGTGCCCGCTACCCTCACCCTGCTGGATGTGCCGAATAGACCTTTTTAAATCAGCCTTGCATGATCCGTCCATGATATACCCCGAAGACTATTTCTGGGCATTTTGGTTGTATGAAAAAGAAGCAACCATTTGCAAAAGCCCGCATTTTTTACACATCTGGAGAGATTACCAGGAAAGAACAAGTCGTATTGACCCAAATTACGCTGACCAGGGATTCATCAATCTCAAATTGCACTTCTTTATGCAGCAACATCACGGTAGCGCTAGAGGGATTCTGCTACTTGGAGCAGGAAAAAAGGGAAAGAGATTAGCAAAATTAATGGTTCAGAAGAATTTATCGTTTGAGTGGATTACGAACAACCCTAGGAAAATAGGCATGAGAATATATGGGGTGACCCTTCGTGACCAAAGTGAAAATTTGTCTCATCTAAATAATAGAAAAGTCATCCTGGCGATTTCTTCACCGGAAGAATTTCAAAACATCCATTCATGGCTGAAGATAAAAGGACTTGAGGATGGAATAGACATTTTTCGGTTTTATTAGAGAATACTTTTTGTTTTACGGAAAAGCCATTCAGCGGACAATTGACCTTTTCTGGCTCGGTATAGAATTAAGATGTCAGTTCATTTCTCTGCCGATATTTTTCAGTTGTCTGAACAGGATCTGTAAGATGTCAAGATGGTCATGATTTATTCTTTTTTTCCTGAAAAACATCCTGTCTATCTTCTCATCTTAGCCATCCTGTTCATGACAATGATGCCGATATTTCACAATTAATCCATCCTTTAGTCCTGCACAGTCGTAGTTCTGACCCCTACTGCGCCCCATCCCGTTCGTTTCTGTAGGTTAAAGCCTGCATTGCCTGTGGTTTGCTCCCGCTCCAGGATGAATCCGTCCCTGACCATCGTGGACCTGGACCCAGACATCGACTATTTCTGTATCGTGGCGGTTTTTTTCTTAACCCATATTTTTCAGTTGTCTGAACAGGATGTATAAGATGTCAGGATGATCATGATTTATTCTTTAATCTTTTATTGAAGACTCTATGGTATTGCAGACGCTGCGCACCAAAGTTGATCAGGAGGCCATCGGCAATATTGTACGCTTCGCAATAATTGATGGCTTGTGCTTTGTGCACACCCTCAAGCTTTTCTATGGCTTTTATTTCTACCATTATCTTTTCCTCAACAAAAAAATCCACTCTCCTTGTGCCAATATCATATCCTTTGTATTTCAATGGCATTTCAACTTCTCTTTCATGTTGGATGCCGTTCAGGGTAAGCTCTATGCTCAAAGCGCGCTGATATATCACCTCTTGAAACCCATTTCCCATTTGGTTGTGCACCTCCATGGCACAACCTATGATTTTATGGGTCAGTTCATTTATGGATGAGTCTTTCATCCTATTCATCCTTTTATCCTGCAAATCATCCTGTCTATCTTCTCATCTTAGCCATCCTGTTCATGACAATGAAGCCCATTTTTCACAATCAAGCCATCCTTTAGTCCTGCACAGTCATGGTTCTGACCCCTACTGCACCGCTTCGTAAATAAATATTATTATAGCATCTGCTCCAACTCCAACATCACCTTTTCATGAAAACTTCCCGGTTTATCCAGGCAGCTCAGCTTAAGTTTGGATAAAATCAAAGCTCGGTCCAACTCCTGGTCCATCAGGGATAGATCGGCCTTGGCCTGCAAGACACAATTCTCCATGTCATTCATTCGTCGGGCTCCTTCGGCAATGATTGCATGCTGTCTTTTTGCGTCCGCCTTTAACATTTCATCTGCTACCTCGAGATTAAATGCAAAAAGTACGTCCTCGCATTGACAGATGCGCGTTGCCATTTCCGCCTCGGGAGTAGCGGTCGACTTTTTGCTTCCGTCGCAGTTCCAGAAAAAAAAGCTTAACAGTAACAGTATCCACCAGCCTTGGCGGAAGAGGGCAGTTTTCTCAAATATTATTGCGTATTGATCTGGCATACCGTTTAAGACTAAACTAAGAGTGGTCACAAAATAATGGAAAATAAAATGAGCTATTCTTCTCGGAGAATGAGAAATCAAAGGGAATCAGGAAGAAAAAAATGCAGCCCCACATGGAACTCCTGGAACATCCCTTGAATAAGGAATGGAAATGTGTAGTAATCTCAAGAGGGGGCTGCCACATTTATTCCCTTTACTTTACGTTTATAATACGTATCAAAGCACTATATTGCTGTTTGCAAGATCATCTTAGTTATCCACAATAGGCTGTGGAATCCCCTAATACTTCAAAAAAGGACAATCGATGTATAGCGGAACGCACCATGCTGAAGAAGACACACGAAACAAGGACATTTTCATTTACGTCAATGGCGATTACTACAAACGCCATGAAGCTAAAATTTCAGTATTTGACAGCGGCTATCTCGTTGGGGATGGCGTATGGGAGGCTCTTCGGCTGCACCGTGGGGCTTTGGTCTTCTGGCAAGATCATGTCGATCGTCTGTGGGCAGGAGCGGCAAGCATAGGACTTTCTCTACCCTGGACTCCAGGAGATTTGCTGGCCATTTGCCAGGAGTGCCTTGAGAAAAACAATATGCACGATCATGTACATTTGAGAATTATGGTCACAAGGGGGATTAAAAAAACACCCAGCCAGGATCCACGACTCACCATTTCAGGCCCTAACTTGGTCATCATACCGGAGCACAAAAAAGCATCTGCTGAGACAAAAAGAAAGGGCATCACCCTGTTCACCAGCACGATACGCCGCGGCAGGCCGGATTACCTTGACCCCCGCTTGAATTGCCACAGCAAACTACATGAAGTGCAAGCGCTGGTGCAGGCACTTGAGGCCGGAGCAGATGAGGCGCTGATGCTCGATGCCAATGGTTTTGTTGCTACCTGCAATTCAACCAACTTCTTCATAGTAAAAAACCGGCAGGTCATGACGCCAACCGGCAAATACTGCATGAATGGCATTACCCGGCAAAAGGTCATTGATGTGTGTCGCCAGTTAAAAATTGACTGTAAAGAGACGGATTTTTCTCTTTTCGATGCATATAGTGCAGATGAGGCCTTCGTCACAGGCAGTTTCGGGGGGCTTACACCCGTGCGGAAGATAGACGGAAGAGAAATCACACTGAAAACTGGAAGCCCCATTTTGTCGGAGCTCAACAATGGTTACCGAGATTTAATTGAAGAAGACATCCAAATCTTTCTACGTGTCCACGCTTAAAATCAATTTATGGTCCGGTCCCAGGAACATTTCCACCGCCATGATGTACAGCTTTGCACAGAGACCCGACACACATGT
>DATFJT010000143.1:0-4070 GCA_035269065.1 Saprospiraceae bacterium
ATGTTTGCCCTGAGTTATTCGGTATTGAAGACAAGGGCGGTAGAATATGTGCAACCCATATTGCTAATGGCTTTGAGTAAAAGCTACAGAAGTGCTCTTTTATTTCTCGCTGGTGTCACCGGGATTAGTTCCGCTTTCATCAATAATACGCCGATTGTCGCGACCCTGATTCCCATGATAGGAACAAGTTCAAGAAAATTGGAAATATCACCTTCCAGATTTCTCCTACCTATGTCTTATCTTGCCATTTTAGGGGGATCCTGCACACTGATCGGTACTTCAACCAATCTACTCGTAAGTGGCTTGGCTCACGACCAAGGCTTGAGGGGATTCAATATGTTTACATTAACTCCAATAGGTTTAATCTTCTTCGCATCAGGACTGGCTTATCTCCTGTTGATGGGACGACGAATTATTCCCGAAAGACTATCATCAGACGAATTCAAAGAACAGGAAGGAGCAGAGGAATTTACTGCAGAGGCTACTGTTCAGCAAAAATCAGTTGGTAAGAAAATTGAACAGGTCTTTTCTGAGAAAAAAATTGATGTTAAAAAACTAAAAAGGGAAGAAAAACAAATAGATAAACCACGATTAAACAGGAAGTTACAAAAAGATGACATACTCGTAGTCACTGGTCCGCTGGAGAAAATAAGGGAACTGGTGAGTAAAAAGGATATTCAGTTGAGTGCTCTAGCTCAAAATAAGAGTTTCCCGGAGGAGCCTACCCATTTATTAGAAATTGTATTATTGCCCAATTCGTCGCTGGTGGGGGAGAAACTTCGAGAAAATAACTTTTTAAGAGATACCCGGGCAAGGATCATTGGAATTAGACAACGCGGTAATAAGAAGTTTCACGAGTTGGAGAATATCAAACTCAAGGCAGGAGACATCCTGGTGCTTTTGACGAATGAAAGCGGGTATCAAATGTTAAAAGACCGCAATAATCAAAAGCACAGGGCTTACTTCTTTCTACAGGTAGACGAAATAAAGCCCGTTAATCAAAAAGAGGTATTGACTGTATTGGGGGTTATCGCTACGGTCATTGTCCTTGCGAGCATGGGTTGGATGGACATATCTATAGCTTCAATTCTGGGAATTATTGTACTTAGTATTTCTGGCATTCTCAATATGGATGATGTCTACAGATCCATCGACTGGAAGGTTATATTTTTGTTGGCAGGCTCCCTCAGTCTTGGAAAAGCCATGGAGAGCTCAGGTTTATCCGAGCAACTGGCACAGGCAATATTGAATATGGGACAATGGATTGGGACGACATCTGTTATCATCGCCTGCTTTTATCTCGCTACATCCGTATTGACAGAAATTATCAGCAACAATGCCTCAGTGGCGCTTATGGTACCCGTAGCCATTAGTGTGAGCACAGGTTTGGGTATCGACGAAATGCCATTGCTGGTGGCTGTGGCCATGGCAGGAAGTGCAAGCTTTGTGACACCCATAGGCTACCAAACCAATACCATGGTGTACAGTGCAGGGGCTTACCAATTCATGGATTTCGCGAGAGCAGGCATCCCTTTGAATATTCTTTTCTTACTCTTAGCCTCTTTGTTGATTCCCTGGATCTATCCGGCCTGATCAAATAGATTTTAGCCAGCCGGCAATGCTCAACCGGGACTTTTTAAGTGCAGGATGCACTTCGTGCTCTGTTCTGTCGCTTTTGAAAAACACAGCTCTTCCGATTAGGGGTTTTACACGTGCTTCTCCTGAGCCAGTATACAAACTCAAGATACCTCCATCTTTATCATCCCATTCACTGTTCAAATAAATGACAAGAGAGAATTGGCGACCCTTATCGTGCTTGAATTGGTCTTTATGCCGCTTGTAGAAGCTATTTTTTGTATAAATAGCATAATGAAACTCATAGTCTTTCAAGCCAGTATAACAGGTATGATTCAGGTGATTGATGAAAGCGACCACCTTCTGCAATAAATAGTCTTCATAAATATCCTTCGTACATGCTTCAAGCCAGCGAATACTGTCACCACGCACAGCTGTATTCTTTTTGAAATCGAAATTCCGACCAGTCCCGGCAGGGTACATAAGTCCTGCCTGGTGAAAAGCCAGGAGATTTGCCCGGAGACCAAGGGCAATTTCTTGAGGCAGAAAGGCATCCGCAACAGCGAACTCATTATCAAGGAATTGTCCAATCATCTCTTCGAACTGCTCTTCGCAGCTGTCAATAAGATCCGTCTTTGTCATCAAAAAAATGTAGGCAAATTACACGGATTTTAAATTCATTAAGGAAAATGTTCTACAAGGGTAAAAATCATTGACTTATGACGAAACGCTCTCTAAATATCCCTTTTTCCCCTTCAACTTCCATTATGTATACACCCTGCGGTAAATTGGTGTTCAATTGCCAGCTCAGACTTGTAGACGAGGTATTTACAGCTTGTTCATACACCCTGCGTCCTGTTGCATCAACTATCCGCAGACTTTTCAATTCCAATGCCCTGGGCACGGTTAGAATAAATGATCCCTGGTTTGGATTAGGATAAAGGGCAAATTTGTAATCTACCAGTTCATTCGTCGAAGTAGAGAAGCCCTTCGTAATTCTCAACTGATCAATATCGGTTTTATCTCCATCACTATTGTCCATGGGGTCCTCATCCTTCTCAATAAAATGCCTTCCCTCAAAACAAAGGGAGACACTTCTGTTCAAGTAAGAGGACAAATCCACTTTCTTTCGTTCCCATTCCGCATCGATATGGGCCTGTGGATAGAAAGGTCCGGCTAAAAGCTCATCGTCCGCTAAAATACGCATACCAACCAGTCGGCTACTTTCACTAAAGCCGTACAATCGATAAATGGAAGACCAGGTTTGCTTCATGTCAAACTCCAGCGTTGCACCCTCCTCCCAATCAGGAAGATCTGCGCAAAAGCACAGCCTGGACCCATATGGCTTATTGCGATCAAAAAGCTCGGAACTATTCATCGGGATATCCAGATCTCCTGGATCGACTATTTCAGTACCTGTCAAACGACCAAAAGAGAAACCTTCGCTTGCCTCAAGGCTCTGAGGAAAGAGCACCTGAGCCTTGTCCCCATTTTCGACAAAAAAGCTATCTACGGAACCAGAAAACGGCTCAAAAGTAATCAATGCTTCGTCGTTTATAACTTCAGGTATTTTCACTTCATAATTAAATAAGGTATCGTTTAAACCTGTTCCATTATTAAAGGCGACCCAAACATCCATTTTATAGGACCCTGGATCTACCAGTGGCGTCGGTAGTTCAAAGCTAAAGGTTCGTTGGTCTCCTTCAACAAACTGAGTACCAACAACAAAGCTCTCTTGATACACATTACCATTTCTCAAACGGTAACCAATATTGAGACTATCTTCTGCCGCCAGTTGAAAATTGCAGCCTGATCGACGTAATTCAAATGCTACATTCAGCTCACTGGCATTCTCACCTGCACATGAAGAAATAGGAGACTGAATATTCAAAATCCTGAGATTTTGCGTCACTTCGGCCGGTCCTACACCTACGGCATTCCAGGCCAATGCCACCTGTTCCACTTCATTGGAACAGGAACCATAGATGTCTTCCGCACTGAGCAATGCACCTATACGGGCATCCTCATAATTTGAAGAGGGGACCAGGTAAAATACATTATTGCGATGGGAGATTTGAGCTGCCTCGTAAAAACCAACACCGTCAACCGCATAGGACAAATCATTGTCATTGGTGCCGACTCCACCCTCAGCCATGAGGTGAAACCAATAATTCATCACGCCGCTGTTGGTATGGACACCTCCATTATTTTCCGCGGAAGTCCACCAATTTTCGCCCCTATAGGTATCAGGATCACCAAAAGCATTTGGATTCGACATATCTCGAAGCGTATAATTCTCTCTTCCAATCAGCCAATCTGCTGAGTCACCGAGTGCGTATCTTTCAACCGTATTCCCGAAAATATCACTAAAGGATTCATTGAGTGCACCAGATTCGTTGCGGTAAATAAGCCTGGAGGAATTTCCGGTGACTCCATGTGTTAGTTCATGGCTCACAACATCTATACCTGTCAGTGGATTATCGTTTCCATCACCA
>DATFJT010000144.1:0-7325 GCA_035269065.1 Saprospiraceae bacterium
AATACTACTCATGAGTTTAAGTTTATTGTGGAGGATGATGATGCTAATTCATTTGTATGGGATGAAGATGGAGGTCTTAAAATGGCCATCGATGATATCCGATTGTTTTTTGTAACGAGCAACGATGAGAACGCAATAAACTCATCTATTTTTGATATAAGATCTATTCAGGGCAATCAGATTGTTCTTAGTTTTCGTGATATCAATGAGCGTAAAATGCTGAAGATGTATGATGCCTTAGGCAATAGCGTACATCATGCAGTAATTGGGAGATCGGAAGTAGGGGACTTTGAAATCCAAAACAGATTTGCTACAGGTGTTTATTTTATAGAAGTAATTACTGAGACGGGGAAGCGTCAAACAGAAAAAGTATTCATACAATAGATCGTTACAAGTACTTATCCGGCCAAATAACTGCGCGACACCAATCTACAGGATAATGATGGTTAATTTTATATGGGTGCCATGCCGGGCTGGTACATCACATGGACGGGTAGCCGGGCAATTGCCTGATATGGATATTTAGTATTGCATAAACCAACTCGTGTACATATATTTGTACAATATTAATTACAAGACAATGCAAATAACCACCGTATCTGACTTTCGAAAAGACCTAAAAACTTACCTGGACCGAGTGGTAAAGAATTTTGAAACTCTTGTAATCAATCGTGGGAAAGATTCTGGTATTGTTGTGATGTCCTTACAGGAATACAACTCGCTAATGGCCACAAATCATGAATTGTCTTCCCGAAAAAATGAGGCCAGACTGGATTCCGCTATTGATAAGCTGAAAAACGGGCAATCTTTTGAGAAAGAGCTGATTGAGGATTGAAATGAAGTATGTTTTCGTTGATGAATCCTGGGAAGATTATTTATACTGGCAAAAAACAGACAAGAAAAAGCTGAAGAGGATAAATCAGCTTCTGAAAGATATTGCGCGAAACCCTTTCGACGGGCTTGGCAAAGCAGAAGCACTAAAGCACAAATACGCCGGCTTTTGGTCTCGGCGAATTGATAGTGAGCATAGATTGATTTATCAGTATATAGAAGGTGAAATATTAATTGCGAAATGCAGGTTTCATTACGATTGAAAAAAGTAAGCAGTGTACTTGTTATCTGGTGATCAGATATTGGCCGAGCTTCTGAATGGAAAACAAACATACCTTTCATTTGTAACCGGGCTGGAGTTGTTGAGTTTTGGGATTCTGGAAGAGGAAGAAGAATTGGCAATAACAGAATTTATAAATGATTGTACAGGAATTAATATTCCGGAATAGATAAAAAAAGGACGATATTAACCAGGCAACCTTATGAGTTGAAACTACCGGATAGCAATGTAGCGGCTACAAGTCAGTATTGAAAGATCCCTTTACTCACAGCGGACACAGACTTGAAACGAGTCCAGGAGGTTAATATCATTATTTATGAGTTTTAGAAGCCACTATTTTTTATCAATTTCTGTTAGATAATACGTAGAAAACCCGTATTTGGTCAAAGTTGTAAACTATAGACAGTTGTCATTCATCACCTAAGACATCACAAAGCGATAGCCCACTCCGCGGACATTGATGATTTTCAGATTGGGGTCTGCCTGTAGCTTTTTTCTCAATTTCGAGATAAAGACATCTAAAGTCCTTCCTACGTAATCCCCCTGGTCTCCCCAGACAATTTCCAGAATTTGCCCGCGCTCCAGGGTGTTATTCTCATTCGACAGCAGGAGAAACAGCAGTTCAGCCTCCTTATTCGACAATTGAGTGGTATGTTCCCTGGTCGTCAGCAGCATGTTTTTCTTATCGAATTGATACAGGCCCATTGAGATCAGGTTTTCGTTTGATCGGGGTCTTCTCAGTCTGGATCTAAAATAAAAGACCAACCCTGCTCCCAGGAGCAATGACAGGAAAAGATAGGCGCGACTCTTCCTCAAACCCGGGGAATGGTCTATGTTTACCGGAGGCTCTTTTTTTGCCACGGGAGTGAAAAAGAACTGATAGCAATCCTCTGGCAGGGGCCTCTGTTTACAAGCCATCAAGTCCGTTAATTTGGGCTTCGAACTGGTTTCAAAGCTGTGGACGAGTGCTCCTGTTTTGCACTGTTCAATTTCTACGATAAATCGATGCGAGATATTGCTTTCACTCAGGGCCTTGACGGTCGAAAAAGAAAGCATGTCTGGCTCAAAAGCAAATGTTCTCTGAAATTGAAGTCTATACCTGCCATCAATTTTCTCAATGGGCAAAACTCTTGAAGTGCTATCCTCAAGCTGTAACAGGAATTCATGCCCAATGGACCGCAAAGCAATCTTCAGGTGTTGATCCACGGTTTGTGAATTGACCCATGAACAGGTCGACACAAATACAATAAAGGCGATGATGCATTTCCTCGATGCCATGGAACAAATCTATTGGAATTCAGGGTGTTTACATCATTCTTTAAGATGATTTACCTGGTGTTTACATTAATTTACATTGCTTAAATCAAAGGGGCCTGGCTTTGGTATACATTGGAATCAAAAATATGTACACTATGAAAAACAGACTGATTCAATTGATGACCTTGATGGCCCTATTGACCTTTTTGTCCTGTGCTCAAAACGACGAGATCGGCAACAAGGTCAAGGCACAATCCCACCAAACCTCGGATGATACGACAAAGAAACAAGCCCACAATTATGGCGGTTGGTACTGTCCCGATAACTTGATCGGCTTTCCCGCTGTAGGCATAGCAGATTGGAGAAATGTCCCTGTTATCAATGGCAGAATGCCTACTGAGGAAGAAACCAAAACCAGCAGCTCATTGATCTATGTCGATCCGGAAAAACACCCGGATGCCCAACCCCTGGACATGACCATGCCTAAATTGGCCAAATACGACAATGACCATACGAAAGAACAAGAGTTGGTTATCGCCATTCAGGCATTTCGTGTGGACAAGGACTCTATCATTGGTTTTCGATTTTTAAATGGAGGCAATGGCAGTGCGCGACTGCATGAACTTGAGTTCTTATCTGACGAGGACGTCAAAAAATTACCTCCGACCAGCTTTGTCGCGCATCAACTGGAGATCAATGCCCCACAGGACAGTATTTGGCAGGTACTGACAAAAAAAGATTACCTGTCCGCTTTACGGCCCACTTTTGACCCCCAAAATCAACTTCCTAAGGGCTGGAGAACCGAAACGAAAGTGAATTATCGTTATGGAAAGCTGAGTAAACCTGTGGCCATCTATGCCAATAAGATTTTTGGCAGTTTTTATATTCAAAACGACTTCGGGCTGGTGGATTACACTGAAAAGTTTCTCCTGTTAGAAGACGAGGATGGAAGAAGGACCACCATGACTATCGCCTGTGGGCCTTTTGGAGACGACTTTGAAGAGCAAAAAGCGATACTGTATGCCTGGGGACAAAAGGTGAAAGCATTAAGCGAAAAGTAATGGTGGATTGCTGGTCTTTCACAAACCAAGGCGATCACAATGGAGTGACAAAGGAGGCAAATGCTGGTGTTTTGAATTAAATTTACAGAATTAGGCGCTTTGCCAATAATACAATTGACTGTTAATCAAAGGCTCAGTTATTTTATTTCAGGGCTTTTATTAAAAGCCCGATTTTAGGGTAGCCTTGAAGGCACATAAGTTTGTGAAAACCTGCATTTTGAGACTTATTGCTAAAGCGCCTAATTCTAAATCCATGCCATCTGACCAACTATAATACCTGGCTTCAGACCAGGGTCGTACAATCGGTATTCCCAGGAGATTTTCTATTGGGTTATTTGGGTCTTTATATACCTGATTGTGAATTTGTGAAGGGCATAATTTTGAGATCAAATCTTTTACTGTGACAAGATCTTCTGATTCAGTGCTAGATTGGGTGTGTTCATCCATTGCCGCAGATAGACTGTGGTAAATCTACACTTGTCCATACCTTTCTGAAGGCCAAGCATTCCTAAGCTTATCCTTTGATGATTTTCTGAATAATCGGCTGATCCCAGCCATCAGATTCGAGGTGAATGAAGTACACTCCGGGTGTCCAGTCCCTGGTCGGGATGACAAGTAGGCCCGGTTTTGCATAAGCATTAAAGCGCTGCCTGCCGAGTGCATCCAAAACCTGAATGTTTACGCTACCCGCTTGACTGGGTAGTCGGAGTTGAAAATGATCCTGAAAGGGGTTGGGGAATAGGTCTATGTCTTCCAGGCTTAATTCCGGGTTATTGACAGGCTCCACTTCTACGGTGTAGCTTTCCCGGCAGTCGTTCTCATCCAAGAGCCGCACTTCGTATTCTCCCGGCTCAAGTGAGTGGTACAAATACACACTGTCGAACGGGCTGCCATCCAGGCTCGTGAGAATGGTGCCGGTGCCGCCGAAGGCATCAATGAGGATGCTGTCGCTTCTCACGGCTATGGAAGCGAGCAACGGGGGAGGAGACGCAAGACGTACGACATTGCTGATCCCCACAGTACCCAGTGCATCGCGCACGTAAGCAACGTAATTGCGGGCAATCAGGCCGGTAAATACAGCTGATTCCTGGTACTCGACATTGTCCAGGGAATACTCATAAGGGGCTACCCCTCCCGAGGCATTGACCATGATGATACCATTTTCAGCTTCAAAGCAGCTGGGTTGACTGACGATATTGAGGGACAAATTGAGGTTGCTGGCGTCAACTGAGAATTCTTTTTCTACAGCACAGTTATTGGCATCAAGTACGCGCACCGTGTGCAAGCCCGGATTGACACCGGTGAACAGGCTGTCCCGCTCAAAACTGCCGTTATCCAGGGCGTATTCGTAGGGTGCAATGCCTCCTGAAGCTCTCGCAATGACGGTGTCAGTTTCTACTGTGATGGTTAAATTCAATTCATCAGGTTCTTCAATGACAATGCCATTGATCGTTTGGAGCTGGCCATCGGTATCTCTTACGTCCACGCGATAAGTGGCAGCCGGCAAGGCATCAAATACATTGCCTTCCCGGAAAGGGCCACCATGCAGGGAAAATTCGTAAGGAGGGGTGCCTCCCTGTGCAATGATTCTCAAAATGCCCGTACTGTCTCCATGACAATTGATTCCAGCTAGAATTTCATAATCCAGTTCCAGTGGATTGTCTGTAACCTGCACTTCCACCTTTGAGCGACAATTGTTTTGATCGCGCACTTCAATTTCTTGTGTACCGATAGGAACATCTCTGAAAACGCTGTTGATGGTGAAGTTACCGCCATTGAGGCTGTAAAGAAACTGGCCGGTACCCCCTGTGGCATTGACGAAAATATCCCGGTCAATCACATTGGTGCCCACCGCAATAGGGTCCGGGTTCTCAAGTTCTATACCGTCTAGCAAATAAATCTCGCCCAAGGCATCCAGGATTTTGATCTGATAAATGCCAGGGCCTAAATCTGTGAATGTGCTATCCGCTTCAAAAGGGCCATCATCAATGGAAAAACGGAAGGGAGGCAATCCATTGTGGGCACTTATGGCAATGAGTCCGTCACGGCTATCATGACAAGAAGGTGTCTCCGTATTTGTAATTTCTCCCCGTACAGGGATGAATTCGAACCAAAAGAACAGCGTTTCTCGACAGCCCTTGGCATCCTGAATAGTCAGTCGTTGACTGCCATTGCCCATATCAGTAAATACACTGTCCTCTGTGAACAGCGCTCCATTGAGACTGTATTCGTATGGAGCAGTGCCGCCGGTTAAATGTATAATGGCCGTCCTTGCCTCCTGTTCCACTTCCAATACAAAATCAGGTATATCGGCAATGCGCACGATGGGTAAGGCAATTTCGATTCCAGATTGGTCTTCCAGGGTGAAAACATAAGATCCGGGACTCAAGCCTCGAAATAGGCTATCCGTCTGGTAAGCGAAACCCTGGATCCCAAAAACATACGGTGGCAGTCCTCCACGGGCTTCTATTTTTACTTCTGCATTGTTCTCATTCGGACAATCCATCGGCTGCGTAATGAAAGCCGTACCATCCAGTGAGTTGTTTTGAATATCGATGTCAAAACGCTGATTTTCTAGAATGCCAAGCTCAGATACCAGGACAGAGAAAATAAAATCATCGTTGAGGTTTTGGGAGCCGTCGTGTTGATAAACCAGGTCGTGGTTGAGAATGGTTTGCTGGTCGAACCATTCACCCTCAGCCAGGGGATTGCCATTAATGAGTAACTCTCCATGGCTCGGAAGTCTTTCGGGGATGATCACGATGTCTGAGGTGCTCACACCACCACTGCTGTAAAGTAATAGTTGCTCAACGATCAAGCCGCTTTTCCCGGTAAATACCTGTAAGGGTTCATTGGCTTCTTCCTCGATTTCATTGGACCGGTTGATGGCATCCCCGCAAAGATTGATTTCATACCCGTAAAAAATGCCCCCGGTATTTCTGTCGTTGTTAATGATTTCAAGGGCCCAGGCGCCATTGCTGTTTTGAGGTAATGGCCCTGCGAGATTGGCTTCTGATTCGTAGACCAAACCCCTGTTCAATGGACAGGAGACCGGAGTAGCTTGCCTGCTGGACACCCCGAAGAGATATTCAGTTTCACCCGGACAGGGAAAACTCAGGAGATTGCGTCTGCTGTTGTCCGGATAGACCAGGTTGAATTCCAGAATCCCTGTGTTGTCGTGTTCTCCCTTAATATTTGCCAACTCTACCTGGGTGACGGTGAAGGATTCGGATACCTGTGTTTCAAAAGAAAGGGTTTGAGCGGAGCCTGACAAAATAGGCCATTCTCCCTCTAGTAGGTAATTGCGACAAAAGGCAGCTCTCGATCTCAAATGCAAAACAGGAGAATAAGTAGATACAGCACAGGCATTTTCTGAACGAATGCGGCAGTAATAAGCGGAAAACGACTGGGTAACCTGAGTAAAATTTATTTGGTTGCCTGGAAGAAGGGTATCCAGAATCAAATCCGAAAAGTCTTCGTTCCTGGAAAGCTGCAGTCTGAAATGATCTGTATTGGCTCTTTGAGGCCATTCCAGGGTGAAAAACTCCTGGTTGAGATTGCTGAAATTCTCAGGTGATGAAAAATCAACCAACGGGGGTACATTTCTTCTGATCCTGATCTTCAATAATTTTTCAAAGCTAAAATTACCATCTGTTGATTCTGCGGCAACTCTGAAATTATAGGTGCCGCCAGGCAAATTACTCAAACCGGAAATATTTAATTCTACCTGTCGGTCGGGGGTGAGCGTTCCTTGAGGACTGAAGCTGTAGGTTAAAAATGGGGGCATGTTTTCAAGCCGAAGGGTGGTGGGGTTTCTATAACCGTTGATTCCCAGCACATGGAAATCAATGTCTAAATTATTCTCATCACAGACGAAAAAAACACTGTCCGGAAAG
>DATFJT010000145.1:0-3381 GCA_035269065.1 Saprospiraceae bacterium
TGAAAAGTTCTTGATTGCACGAAGATTGATGTACTGGCAGGTCTATCTCCATAAAACGGTCCTATCCGCCGAACAAATGCTGATCAAGCTTGTCGATCGCATTAAATTTTTATTAAAATCCGGAGAAGCATTACCTCTCCGCCCTTTTCTACACGCATTTTTGAGCAGCGAAACAACAAAAACTGATTTTCTCAATAATCCGAATAAACTCTTTGACTACTGCCACCTTGATGACCAGGACATACATGTCATGCTGAAAGATTTGTGTGGACATTCCGACAAAGTTTTATCATTTATTTCCCAGTCACTCAAATACAGGAAATTATTCAAATTAGAATTCTTACATGGTGAAAATCAAGAGCTACTGAAGAAATACCGCGAAGTAGCACAAGCAGAGTGGAATATGACCGAAGAGGAACTTTCCTTTCTCATTTTTTCCGGTAAAGAGAGCAACATCGAATACAATAGCAATACTGACGAAATATTCATTCTCAGCAAAAAGGGAGAGGTAGAACCCATTTCCGCTTTGTTAGATTTTAAACTCAAGAACAAGGCCCTCATTAAAAATTACATATGCTATCCAAAAAATGTAGTAACTTTGCTTTACCAATAGATAAGACCTTATAAACCAATCGTTACTATGAAATTTTTGACTTACTATCTCATTGTGGTGTTTTCTGCCATTGGCACTATGGCCTTCGCTCAACCTGAAATGGAGGCTGAAGCAGGCAAATGCTACGCCAAGTGCCTTATTCCCGATGAGTACGAAACCATTACAGAAGAAGTTTTGGTCAAGCCAAAAGCGCTAAGGTGGGAAGTTACTCCAGCAGAATATGAAACGGTAACCGAAGAGGTGCTGGTCAAACCCGAATCTAAAAAACTTATTCCTGTACCTGCAGAATATGAGACGGTTACAGAGGAGATCATGGTGAAACCCGAATCTAAAAAATTGATCTATGTCCCTGCTGTGTTCGAAACAGTAACTGAAGAGGTTTTGGTCAAGGAGGCTTCCAAAAGAATTTTGCCCGTTTCTGCAGAATTTGAAACAGTGACTGAAGAATACACCAAAGTACAGAAAGCTACTCGTATTGAAGTTTTACAGCCGCAATATGAAACGGTAACTGAAACAGTAGAAATTGCCCCTGCCAAGACCAAGTGGATCAAAAGAAAAGGGAACGAAAACTGTCTTTCTGATGATCCGGAGGACTGTCTTGTCTGGTGTTTGGTAGAGATTCCTGCTCAGTACAGAACGATCACAAAGAAAGTCAATATCGGCTGTGATGGCTCAGGTGTTCCCAACCAGGGTTGCATCGTAGAAAAACCAGTCGCACAAGAGGTGGCTACGCGGTCTTACAAGCGTTTGGTAAATGAGGCCAATTACACGGAAGAGGAGATTGCGGCTGAATACACCACCATCACCAAAAAGGTTTTGAAAACCCCTGCTACTTTTAGAGAGGAAATTATTCCTGCTGAATACAAGACAGTAACCAGACGCGTGATCAAAACCCCTGCTAATTATGAAACTCAAACCATACCTGCTGAGTATGCGACGATTGAGAAAAGAGTTTTGAAAACGCCTGCAGGATATGAAGAAATTGAAATACCTGCAGAATACGAGACGGTAAAAAAGAGAAGATTAGTTAAAGCAGGTGGATTTACAGAATGGAGAGAAGTACTTTGTCCTGCGGAGATTACGCAATACACCATTTCCCAAATCCAGAGTGCACTGGAGGAAAGAGGATACGACGTAGGACCTGCTGGTATCGATAACATCCTTGGTAAAGACACCAGAGCAGCTCTTACTCAATTCCAAAAGGACAATCAATTACCTGTAGGAAATCTTGACTATGAAACCCTTAAAGCCTTGGGTATCCAGTACTAATCAAGAAAAGGTTTAAGAATTTAAGCAGCAGACTTTCTCTTTTTGTGGAGAAAGTCTGTTTTTTTATGGCCCCGTAAACGAAAAAAAGCCATAGCTTCGTTAACCGTAAGCCGAGCTTGCGCGTTACATTAAAAAGATTAATGCTATGAATCACTATATGGTAGATTTCAACCTCCCGTTGAAGTTGTCAGAGAACTTTTTAGACCTCATACCTATTCAACGCAAGCACGTCAACAAACTTTTCCTCAAAGGAAAATTGGTGAATTATTCCTTCAGCCTTGAAAATTCACGTATGTGGGCTGTATTCAATGCCAAGGGGAAAAGAGAAGTCTATGAGATGATTGAGCAAATGCCGCTCACAGAATATATGTTAGACTATGAAATTTCTGAATTGAGCTTTTATCATGCCTACTTACCTAACGCCATTCAGTTTTCAATGAATTGATAGGTTCTCCAAAAGGTACTTCTCTACTTTAGATCTCCATTTATCGACTCCAGTTGAAAAAAATGCTGAGGAGCCAGTGATGCGGTTCTATTCTGCTTTGCTTTCACTAAAAAGGTGAGGCATGACTAAATATAGATGACTCCACGGTATGGTCATCAGTGAAAATATTTTTCATGATTACTCAGAGATCATCATAATTGGCTGAAACGAGTGCCTGTTTTTGATAGCCCATACCCTCTCCAATCAATCTGAGGAGTGCCTGGAGGCTCTTCCCATATTTATCGCCTTAGAACAAGACAGACGGCTCTACGATCAAAGCAGGCTTTAATAGAGATGACAATATCTTAAGAATGATGATTGTCCTATTGTTGGAAATCAAATGCGCGAGTCTTCAAATTAGTAGAATCGCTCAGTCACCGTAAATTTGAAATGCAACACCCAAGAGCTGAAATAGCAAAAAATACCCCATCTAACTGCTGATTTCTTTTGCAAAATAGATTGCTCCTTTCACTTAGTGTGGACTGCCCAACCAAATTTAGAATCTGAAAAAAATGATCGCGGTTTTCGCCTTCTTATATCGGATGAGCAACAAATAGTTATTGATAAAAAGTTACAAAATTACAGGAGGTCTGTTGAGAAAATGTCAGTCGGCTGTCCCTGTAAAGCTTACCTGGATTTGTTAAAAAAAATGGAGCTGTACTTTTAATTCAGTTCCCCATGGAAGGCAAAACTCCACATCCTCCCGGACGCAAAAATTGACTTTATCATACATAAGAGACCATGTTGTGGAGTGGACTTTGAAGTCCTACATGGCTGTTAGGGCCGCAGAAAATATAGCCGGGAAGAGACCCTCCATCAATGTAAAAGAGCTCATTTAACATTTCACAATGCCTGGGCAGGTTTCAGAAATAAACATGCCAAGACAAAAAATAAGGGAATACTCAGCAGGAACTCTTTTCAGCTTTTATTTTCCTTTTATCCATAAAGATCGTTCACGTTAAAATAGTTATGCTGGGGAAAGATGTTACCGAATAGCGTCAAAAAAAAAGCGCCT
>DATFJT010000146.1:0-9207 GCA_035269065.1 Saprospiraceae bacterium
GGAAAATAAATACCCTTTACTCACCCCCCGTAGAAAGTTTCCATGCACATGATTTGTCGACCTAAACTTTTCTCAAATAACCACTTGTTTCCATTGAATTAATTATCAAACATATTCCTTCTCATCAAAGGCACATGGGGGGGTGATTTTAAACTCCATTAAAAATTCCCTATTTTCTTCAATGATCATTCTTTGGACTTAAAATAAGTATGCAGGAAAATTTCAAAAACTCGTGGCAGGAAGTAATCAATCGTCTGGAGGATTGGCTTGAACTCCTGATAAAGAATTTGCCCAATATTCTTTTGGCGATTCTGGTGATTATATTCTTTTTCATCCTGTCCCGTTACCTAAAAAAATGGCTTCGTCGTCCGGTCAAACATTTGACAAAGCAGGAATCTGTGCGCGATCTTCTAGTCAGGGTAGGCAGCATTGTCATGATTGCATTAGGCTTTTTATTGGCCCTGGGCATTCTCAACTTAGATACAGCCTTGAAATCTGCCCTGGCAGGTGCCGGAGTCGCGGGCCTAGCAATTGGTCTGGCCCTTCAGGGCACGCTCAGCGATACTTTTTCAGGAGTCATGTTGGCTGTAAGACAAGTAATCAACGTGGGCGACTATATCAAAACGAATAATTACGCTGGATTCGTTGAAAAAATCGAACTGCGCAATACCTGGATTCGGGAATCAGATAACAACATAGTAGTTATACCTAATAAGGATGTCTTGGAAAAGCCTTTTAAAAACTACGGACTTACGGATAGAATTCGCGTTACCTTGAAGTGCGGTGTGGCTTATTCCTCTGACCTGGACCGGGTTATCCAAGTGGCAGATAAGAGCATTCAGGAAAAATTTCCGCAGGAAAACGGTGAAATTGAGTTTTACTACACTGGTTTTGGAGAAAGTGCCATTGAGTTCAAGCTCCGTTTCTGGGTCAAGGCCATCAAGAATAGAACCATCTTATCTAGTCACAGTGATGCCATTAGATTGCTGAAAAAAGGGTTTGACGAGGCGGGCATTACAATTCCTTTTCCCATTCGCACCCTGCATATGCATCCCCAGAGTGAAAAATTTGCTCGGGATCTGGTGTCTGAAGAGGGCGAAAAAAAAGAGGACAGTTCCAACTGAGTGGAGTCTAATTCCATCTGTAATTGAACATCAGTCGTCTACAACAATTCTATTGATAACAAAAAATTAAAAGCTACCCTCATTTATGTCCTATCAACTCTGGAAAATTATGTTGATCGCTCTGCTCTTTCTTCTTGCCCTTCTGGCAGCTTTTATTTTTCTGCGAAAACCAGTATATGACCCAAAAGCAGAACTGAGTTTTGGGCCGGAGGTTCCGGGTCATATGAAAGCCATAACGCATGATTTAATACAACAATATCCACAATTGCAGGGGACCTGGATCAAAATCAGGCGCCAACATTTAAAAAGCAGTACCATGCGTGCCTTCCCAGGAATTGTTTACCAGTGGCCCTTCCATTGGAGACAAGTCTATTATATAGATGTCGCTATTCACGTGAGAGATCGCGAAGACTTAATGGTCAATGACTTACCCTACGAAGTATTGAAAGGTTGGATTGCCCATGAATTGGGGCACCTTGCAGATTACCGGGAGCGATCGTTACTGGGCATGATGATTTACGGTCTGCGCTATGCCCTTTCCTCATCCTTTCTACAATCCGTCGAGCACAGGGCAGATGAATTGGCCGTACAGGCTGGATACTATGCAGAGGTAAAAGCGACAAAAGAATTCATTGAAAGAGAGCTTTTTAATGAGAAAAACGCTTACTCCAGTAAATTGAGAAAAAGATACATGAGCATTGAAGAACTGGATATATGCAACCGCAACTGGCTGGAGCGCAAGATTAAATTCAAAGCTGGCAAAAAGGGCATTTAATCCCAGTCCAAGACTTTTTCAAACTGCTCATTTGTCTCGGGACTCATGACTTTTTGAATTTTCACTTGTCCACCCAACTTATTTTGACTTTCCAGGTAAGTCCGGTATTTTTTAGGATTCAGCCTCCTGCAAATGACTCCTTCTAAAGCCTTGCTTCGCGCAACTTTGTAATTTTTATTCACATCCTTTAAATGATGATCAATCTCTTCCGCCACTTCATCCAAAGGCAATTCTGCTTCTGATACGAGCGTCCATACGTGGAAGTAGTGGCCGTCGATTTTTTTGCATGTCACCATGAATTCATTAATGTCTACTTCAAGATGGGAAGATACGTGGCGAATGGCTCCATTGATCTTTTGCTCTGACAATTGAGCACCCACCACGTTGAGAAAAAACTTAATTCTTCCTGTCAGCACCATTTTAAGCGGGCTCAAAGAGGTAAAAGCTACCGTATCGCCAGGAACATATCGCCAAGCCCCGGCACAGGTTGAAACTACAAGAATGTATTCCCTGTCTTTTTCTAATTGGTTCAAGCCAATTGTTGGAGCGTCCGATTGCACCTGACCTTTCTCATCAATATGCTCACCGGTAAATGGTATGAATTCATAATAATAGCCGTGCTGGGTTGCCAATTTCATTTCCATAGGCGTTCCCGCACTACCATAAGCAAAGAAGCCCTCCGATGCAAGATAAGTATCGACAACAGTGAGTTGTTTTCTAAAAAGCGCTCGAAAGCTATGCTCATAAGTAGCAAAAGCTACACCTCCACTAATAAATACCCTTGCATTTGGCCACAAATCATCAATATATTCAACACCCTGTCGAACCATGATTTTTTGCAGACAAAGTTGGACCCACGAGGGGATCCCACTGATGAGGCCAATGTTCCAATCCGCCGCTTCTTCTGCCATACGATCAGTGCGCGTCTCCCAGTCGTCGATCGCTGCAATCTCTTTTCCGGGACGAAAAAACAATTCGTACCAATCAGGCAGGTTATTGATATTGATACCACTGATTTCTCCTTCGAAATTACCATTTCGTTTGTCCAGGTTGGAACTACTGGAAATGGCCAAAGCTTCTGATTGAAAAACTTCCTCCGGCAACTCCAGTTTGGACAATTCCGTAAGCTGATCCAGAGATACCTGCCGCATCGACTTTAGAAAATCTTCCGTAACAGGCAGTCTTTTACTTGAAGAACCGGTGGTGCCACTGCTGAGGGCAAAATATTCGGGTTTACCAGGCCATGTGATGTCGGGAAAACGCAGTTGCTGATCCCACCATCTTTCTCGCATAATATCATAATGCACAATCGGCAGTCGCTTCTTAAACAGCGCCTCCGGGTCATCACTTTCTCTAATACTGTCAAAATGATAGAATTTCCCAAAGGAGGTTTTCCTGGCGGCATCCAGCAATTCAATCAACTGTTGCTTTTGAGCCTCATAAGGAGATTTTCTATTCCCCAAATATTCCGCTTTGAATTGCAGAATTTTTTTTATTGTACTTCCTATGAGCGCCATTTTTTTGAAATATTGAAATTGATAATAAAACAGGAATAGCTGAATCGATAATAATTAAATCTCCCTACATTCTGGTAATTAGCTATCGATAAATCCGACAATTTTAGGGATTCTGTCTTCTTTTTCTTATCATTTCTTTTTATCAAGCGAAATAATATTCTCCATAAAAATTATAAAATGAATAGTTGCTACGCGCTCATGGGATGGAGCCTCCCTGTTATTGAAAGTATGAAGAATTCGGGCTTGCCTTTTGTTGTTGTTTCCTTTCCTGATTTTGAACCATATGCCAAGGAAAACGACATTCCTTTCGTCTCCTATGAACTCAAAGATTGGGGGGATAATGTAAACTCCCTGGATCTAGCTCAAAAATTGAGCCCATTCGGTGTAAATGTCGCGGTGCCTCTTTTCGAGGAAACGGTTGAATGGGCAGGAGCCCTTAATTCAATTTACAGGGACGACCCCAGAGTCCTAAACCGTGCATTTTTATTCAGAAATAAGGCGATGATGAAGCGAAAAGCCTTATTAGGTGGACTTAAAGTAGGTTTATTTGAAGAGGTACACAGTATGGAACAGGTCCATCAATTCCTCGACAGACTGAATGAAGCCAACTTACAGCTTCAAGGAGAAGAAGACGCATGGTTTCATGCAAAGCCATTTGCTGCGGCAGGTACAGTCGGTCATCATTTCATTAAGTCAAGAGAGCAAATTGAACAAAAATTGAGCTTCAAGGATTTTCCCTGCCTGGTAGAAAGTCATTTGACAGGAAAGGAATTCTCATGCGAGGCGTTTGTGCGCGATGGAAAAATAAGGTTTCTAAATATCACCGAATATGTAAAATTGGGTTACTCGAATTTTATTCCGGCAGGCCCGACATTAGAATCTAAGCGAGACCTGATCCACCGAGAGGTACAAAAACTCATTGATATTTTTGGTATTGAATACGGAATGATCCACCCTGAATGGTTTCTTACGGACAATGATGAATTGAATTTTGGAGAAGTCGCTTGCAGAATTCCCGGCGGGCATATTTTGGAGTTGGCCTCGCAAGCATATGATAAAGATATGCTTTTGGCTTTCGTGGTTTCCCATGACCCAAATCTGCCAGAGCACGAGCTAGACCGGTTCTTCCCTTCTACAGAGGAAAATTTTGATACCTATTTTGGCAATGTGATGATTTACCCCAAAGGAAAATCTCAAATTAGTAAATTGGAGTTGCCTGAAGAATTGCTGGAAGAACCTTATTTCCTTGACCACAATTTGGTACCACCAATGCAAGGACAGAAAATTTCTGAAAGGAGCGGATTTGGCAATCATTTTGGAACAGTCAACTTCAAAGGCGATGATCCTGAGAAAATGAAGCAGCTCCTCAAGCATTACGAGGATGTACCTTTTTATGTCTGATGAGAATTGCACATAGAAATTCAATTGAACTTTTTGTTCCTTTGCACGCTTAGGTCCATAGAGGATCGAAAAACAAAAAAGCTGAATGACGCTAATCACTACGGCAGAAACACAACATTTATTTGATGAATTGGAAGCGCTATCCTCGGCAGGCGTTTATAAACAGCGGCAGACTTCCCGAGTCCTGAAAACGCTGGATCAATTAACCAGAAACGAGGAGGGCCTGCAATTCATCTACGATCATATAGAAAAGATCGTGGAGGCGGGTCTTTTTCTGGACACCAGTTGGGCTGATCCGGACAAATTGGTACCCACTCTTGTGAAGGGTACGCTTATAAGTGGTTTCCCTATGATCATTTATGAGACGGTCAGTGAGTTAAGAATGCTGAAGATCGCAGAGGGAGAGTGGGATCATCCGGATCTCGACCAGGAGCAGGCCCGACTCTTTTTGCAGGAAGCCCTGATCTCAAGCTTCGAACTTATTTTTCAGAGTTCCTCAGAAGAGGTGCGCACCAAGCTTACCAAGAATGAGCAGATGCGTTTATCACTTATGTTCGGCTTCATTCTCAGACGCATGCCCTTGAAAGAAATGCTGCCGCGCCTGACACGTGAAGTAAGCGTTATTTCTGGGCAACGGCCGATCAAAACAGATCGCATCCGTCAAATACTCAAGTTAGTCAACGACCATGTGGATCTGGAAGGAAATACAGAAAGCGAGATTGAACTGAGTTTTTTTGTGGACACGCTGTATCGACCAACAGCCAAAACCCAGGAGTACAGGGGGATTGAAGCCTACAAGGGATTTCTGGAGAAGGCATCCCTTGGCGATTTACGCCACGAAGCAGAGCAAATGGGCCATCGCATGAACAAAACAGGACTTGTATCAGCACATCAAGTGGCTCTGGTTTTGATGCTAACCCAAAAAGCTCCGGAATTATTGGCCTATGCCTTGAAGTTAAATAGTCATGGTCGTGCAGAACTTGAGAGACATCAACATTTTGTGCAGAGTCTGATAGAAAATTACGTGAGATTTGACCACAAACAAGTGGTATATGGCTTGAGCAACCTTCTCAACCGAAATTTACTCTCACGAAAAGCAGTACTCAATGCCATCAACAAGCTATTCACCATCCGCTTAAATCCTGAAATTGAAAGAAGACTCAACAAAAGCAAAGAAGAAGGATCTGAAATAAGCCCAAAAGATCTGTTGTGCGGTGGCTTGATTCGTATATTAGGACAACCCCTTGGCGTGGGACAGGGCCTCAACCCGACCTGCCAGTCGGCAAGAGGACTGAGCATGTGGAGCAGACACAGCCCTGAAAAGCTGTTAAACATGATCATTAATGCTGCGGTAGCCAACAAACTCAATTTTCGATACGAAGGCGAATTGATTAATTCTACTGGTTTACTGAATGAACAGACTTTTGACTATAATTTGGATCCCGTTTCTATCGTACTCGTCCCTCACCTGGACGAGATATACCAAAAAATGATGCAAAAGGCTCAGCTGAAACACCCGGCACAGGACCCACATGTATCTGTGAATCCCGCATTTTATGGCCATTGGATTCAAACAGGATTCATTTCTTGCTACAATCCACTATCGAATCGAATTGAAAACTACGAGCACTTCGTCAAATTATTTTATGCCTCTTTTCATCCTGAATATAACGGTGGGTACAAATTGATCTACCCGATCCCTTTGGGTATTTTCATCACGAGCTCCCATGCCGAATTTTTAGGGTATCACGCCGTTTCCCTTCTCAGAGTTATTCGAGGCCCGGGAGGCGAATGGCGGGCGTACTTCTACAACCCGAACAATGAAGGAAGACAAAATTGGGGACAAGACATCATACCGACAGTTGCCAGCAATGACGAAAAGTACGGCGAATCATCTCTGCCTTTTTACCAGTTTGCGTCCAGAGTATATGCCTTTCATTATAATTCCCTGGAAGCTGGTACAATCGTTGAAGAAATAGAGGTCGAAGAGGTCCCCATCGTTGACAAGCTGGCAAGGGAAAGTTGGGGATCACAGTATTTTTGGGATTAATTCATTTCTATTTTTTTAACAAGCGCAATATGGTTCGACATTCCTCAAGAATTTTTCTCAGTCAATCTGCACTTAAAAACAATGTCAATTTTCTCAGGAAAAAAATTGGATCTCACCCGGTTTTTTCAGCTGTCGTCAAAGCAAATGCTTATGGCCACGGTATTGCAGAAATGACGAAAATGTTAGAGCGCTGCGGCGTGCATCACTTTTCTGTGGCTTCGGCTCATGAAGCTGAAGAGGTTCTGGAACACTGCTCCAAGAGTTGCCACATCATGATCATGGGTATTTTATACAATGATGACCTCGAGTGGGCAATTGAGAATGAAATTGAATTCTATGTATTCGACTACGATCGATTGCAAAAAATAAAAGAAATAGCAAAGAAGGTCGGTAAGAAAGCTGTCGTACATATAGAAGTAGAAACAGGCACCAACAGAACCGGTATGGAACCTGCTGCTTTTTCCAAGACCATTACCTGGCTGAAACGCAATAAAGAACACGTCAAGTTCGAAGGGGTTTGTACGCATCTCGGCGGGGCTGAGAGCTTCGGAAATGAATTCAAAACAGGACCACAGATCAAGCGATTTCACACCATTCTCAAAGAGCTCAAAAGGAAAAATTTCACCCCGCCCTATCGTCACATGGGATGTTCTGCTGCTGCCCTGGCCTATCCTGAAACGAGACTTGATCTGGTACGCATAGGTGTAGCCACTTATGGATTTTGGCCAAGCCCGGATATTTATTATGCCCATTTGAGAGATACCGGTAAGAAAAAAGACGCCCCTCTAAAAAGGATCATCACATGGAAGACGGACGTCATGGATATTAAACACGTAAGTGCCGGAGAGTTTATTGGTTATGGTACTGCATTCCAGGCAGTTCATGATATGACCATTGCAGTAATCCCTCTGGGATACAGTAATGGCTATTCAAGAGGATTGTCTAATAAAGGATATGTACTTATCCGTGGTAAAAAAGCCCCCATCGTTGGTTTGATTAACATGAACTTATTTATGGTGGATATAAGCCATATACCGGGAGTAGCAGTAAATGATGAGGTCGTTTTGCTCGGAAAGCAGAAGAACAATGTTATTCGCGTGAGTTCTTTCACCAATCGCACCCAGTTGCTGAACAATGAATTGTTGAGTCGTTTACCATCAGCAATTCCCAGGAAAATCGTTCGCTAAATCCAAAACAGAAGTACTTGGGCTTGTCAGACCTGCCAAAATCAGTCTTGCTAACAAACGAAATCTCCTGAGGTATATTCAGCCAATCAATTCTCTCAATTGCTCCTCAGTAAACAAGTGTTGAATATGCTGGAAGACCTTCCTTTCTTTGGTTCGAATGTGTTGTTCTAGTAATATGCCCAAATCATGCAAATTTTCCTCATTTACCGCGGTCGATGAAAGTTGTATAAATGCATGGGCGATCATTTTTTGTTGATTCCTCATCAGCTCTATATATTGGTCCAACTCCCCATCCCGGCCGCTCAAACGCGACCAAATCTGTTGTTCCATTTTCTTAAAATATGGACGCAATTCCTCCTCCCAGAAATGAATGGCATAATTCCATTTTCCTGGAAGAGAATTGGGATACCCTTTTAAGGAGGGACCATTCTTCTTTGCCAATAATGCCAGGAAAAGGACAGACCGGTGAAACCGGGAATAAGGAATAAGGGGACTAAAACGTTTCATAAGTCCGTAATTTCAGACATATGATGGAATTATCCTGAGGGTAATCGTACATTTTTTGATGCTGTATGAAGAAAGTCTTATTTTGATATCATGAGAATCACCACAGCTGAAAAAGCAGTAGAAGAAATTAATAGCGGCGATCACGTTTTCATTCATTCGGCGGCAGCCATACCACAAGTACTGGTAAATGCCATGACCGCAAGACATGCCGAGTTGAGAAATGTACATATTTATCAGATCCATACGGAGGGTACCGCACCATATTGTAAACAGGAATATGAGGAATCTTTTTCGGTCAAAGCTATGTTCGTAGGACCCAGCACAAGAAAAGCAGTCCAGGATAGGAGCAGTAGCTACATACCCATCTTTCTAAGTGAAGTTCCAGGATTATTTCGCCGGGAAATCATCCGCCTGGATGTGGCCTTGATTTCAGTATCACCCCCGGACAAACACGGTTTTTGCACCCTCGGCCCATCAGTGGATGTTTCCGTAGCAGCCGCAGAAAAAGCCAGATTAGTGATCGCTCAAGTCAACCGCCATATGCCGCGCACACTAGGAGATGGAGTGATTCATACCGATCACATCGACTTGGCAATAGAAGCAAATGCTCCTTTGCCTGAGGTCGCTCCACCTCCAATGACGGCTG
>DATFJT010000147.1:0-2225 GCA_035269065.1 Saprospiraceae bacterium
AGCTCGCTGTCACTGAGTTTATCAACATCAAATTCAGTTGCTATTCCCATATAACCTGCAAGAGTCCAGACAACTGCCTGCATCTCTCTATGTGTCAAAGTCCCTTCCTCAGGATATTGTGCTTTCAGCTCATTCTGAATACTAAAGAAATAATTTAATGGCTTCCATTTATCATTCGAACCTGTAGCATAAACTTTCACACCCTGATGAATATCATCATTGGATCTTAGTGGTTTATCCCACTCAAGACACCAAGCATCCGCTGATACGTTTTTTATGTGCTCATTGGGTAGTGCATCGCTGATATTTATCTTAAAAAAAGCGTCATTTTGAAGATCACTACCTTTATTAATTCTCAACGTAGTATTTTGAGCCTCTGGTATCTTCTCAAGTCCGGAAAAAATCTCTAATGATTCATCCAAACTAGTATTCGTACTGTTATCGCATGCTGTTAGATACAACATGCTCATTATTGTGAGTATAATAATACTCCATAGCTTTGTATTCATAATGCTATCCCTGTTAAGTTTTAGATGTGTTTTCCCCCTTTTTGCCTCTCTTTATTTTTATTTACTCCTTCTAAGGCATTGGGTATTGGTTCTTTTTACAACTTTTAATGATAAAAATCACTGCACCAATACAATTTCTAACTTTTATCCATTATCAATTGATTAGAAATAAACATTACATATCTTATTATTTTTTTTATACATATAGATCATGAAATATTTTATATGTATACATATTAGTATGTTCTAATAGGCAAGATTGAAAATACAAACTGTAGAAAAATTAGGGCTTTACCTTTTTTTGGGAAATTCTTCAATCAAATTATAGGTTGCCTTGTTTTACCAGATCCATTCCTCTTCCAGGCTTCTGAAGATAAGCCAGCTATAGTTTTTAGCAAGTACAGCCACATTTTCAGGTGGCTCAAAAAGAGTAGCACAACATTTCAATACCTCTCTAACGGGCATGGTGATTACAGGAGTGTATATGGAATAGCAAATCATACACTCTTCATCAAGAGAAATACTTAATTCCTCCAAAGCATTTTCAATCATTTTAGCTGGTTCCGATTCACTTTTTTTAAAGGTCCTTTCCCGGGCAGATATCGCAATTTTTGACGAGATGGAAATATCTTCTCCATCTTTTGATGTGCCGGCAAGGCCGGAGATTGAATCAAACCGGAAACCAACCCTTGTTCACTATCTGGCAAAAGAGAAATTAGGGTTTCTTCAAAAATATCAGCCGGTTGATCCAGCGTGGCAGCCAGATATTCAAATCTAAAATCAGCTTTTTCCGATTTTAATGAACGATAAATCTCCAGCCAGGGAATCAAATGGTGACTGCAATAGGTAGTTATTTCCCGCTTCTTTTGATTTCTCTCCCTCTTCTTCTTTAGTATATTTCTTCGTGATTCGTCCATCAATCAGTGAGACTATATACTTTTCTTCAGTTTCAGCATTCTCGACCAGACATCAAGCTGAGTTGGCTGGATTTCATCCTCCATAAGCGAGACCTTTTTCACATCTTCAACCGAATAGAATGCGTTGGGCGCCAATTTATTAACTACTTCAGAGAGCTCCTGCCAGCGTTTTCGTTTAGCAACTGTAAAAAGTACTTTAACGGGCCCATGTTTACCCTCTCCCTGTACAACCGTTACCCGAAAATCTCTCTTCATAAGTTCTTCGGCCAAACCTGAATTCTCCTGATTGACAATGATCCGGTAGATCTGGACACCCATTTTCATTTTTTCTTCGATATACATCCCAACATAGTTACCTGTGGCAAAACCACCTGCAAACGCTATATAGTTCAGCCAGTTATCAAGATTGGTAAATATCTGAGCAACAATAATGATCCAGATAAGCACTTCAACAAACCCCAAAAGAGTAGCTTTACCTCTATACCCTTTCGAAACAAACATAATTCGTATGGTACCGATACTTACATCCAGTATTCGAGCAAAGAAAATAAACAGAGGGATAAAAGCGGCAGGAATAAATTCTAAAATCAGAAGAGACATGACAAGGGTTGATTTAGATAAAAAAATAGGATGCTATTTTAACAACAGCATCCTATTTAAGTGCGGAGAGAGAGGGATTCGAACCCTCGAAACCCCTTTCGGGGTTTACTCCCTTAGCAGGGGAGCGCTTTCGACCACTCAGCCATCTCTCCGTGTTCGAATTGTTTCTCATTTTGTTCAGAGCATCAAATATATGAAG